>DATFJD010000032.1:0-6213 GCA_035269475.1 Halalkalibaculum sp. | reverse complement strand
CCAGCTGGGGATAAGCGAAACCATACCCGGCCGGAACCGCTTTACCCTGCTTTCGGGCAAGCTCGATCACCGATGGGCTAATAACTTCCGCTCTTCCCTTAGAGTAAATTCAGGCCTGATCAACCTCGAACGGCAGGGAGGCGGCATCGATGGCGGGGTCACCTTTCCTTCGGCCTCAAACAGCCAGGACCGTAATTCTTTTCACGCGGCCCTCAAGAACAGCTACCGAATTTGGGGGCTTAATGGCGAAACGAACCTGCAGTACTCGCGCTTTCGCTGGAACTACAGCAATGCCCGAAACCCCGACCGCCCTTCAGCAACCGTGTTAGGGCCATCGGAACAGACCATAGCCGTCATCGGCAACCCGGGCTTCCAGTTCGACGCGCTGGAAAACACCCTGCAACTCGAGCAGAAATTCACCTATTATACCAATAACCACACCTTTAAGATCGGTGCCGGCATTCTAAGTTCCGACCATTCTTTGCTGGGCGGCGGCAACGCCTTCGGCAACTACACGGTTAAGGTGAACCAACAGCAGCTCAATGCACTGGCTGCCGCCAACCCGGGCAGCTCCCTGGACCTAGAAGACATCCCGGCTGATGCCGAAGTACTAAACTATTCTGTGGAGCTGCGTCCCACGCGATTCGGCACGCGGCAGAACATCTACAGTTTTTATCTGGAGGATGTGTATTCGGCCAGTTCCAGGCTGAACCTGACCTTTGGCCTTCGATATGATTATGACAACCTGTCGAAAGGTGGAAGCGATACCGGTGATTTCAATAACCTGGCCCCGCGATTCAATTTCAACTACAAGCTGAGCGGCCGAAGCAGTTTTCGCGGAGGTTACGGCCTGTTTTATGATAAGATCGTCTACTCGGTGTATAGCGATGCCCTTCAGCAAAATTCTACCGCACCCGATTTCAAACGCCAGCTACAGGAGCTGATAGCTCAAGGCAAGCTGCCCGACGATACCGACCTGGAAAAGGTGACCTTCAACGGCAATATCTCGGCCGGTTTAAACAACGTCGGTTTTCTTGATGGACCGACCTCCTCCGAAATAACGGCCGACCGGAACAACCTATTCAGCAATTCGCTTCGCATCCTCAATCCTAACGGCTACGACAATCCCTATACGCACCAGTTTACGATAGGGTATCAAATGCAGATCGAGCAGGACAAACTCTTCTATGTTGACCTGATGCACACGCGCTCCTATAACCTGTTCCGGCTTCGGGACCTCAATGCCCCGGCCCCGTTTCCCATTTCAAACAGCGATAATGTCTCCGTCCGCGCGCAGGCGCAAGCGGATGCCAGCCGCCCTATTCCTATTTTTTCTGATGAAAACGGTACCTACGGCCTCGTGGAAGGTGACACCCTGCGAGGCATAGCGCGCAACGTAGTGATGACGGAAACCAAGGGAGAGTCGCGCTATTGGGCAGCCAGTTTTAACCTGCGTAAAGACAGGGCGGACGACAATTTTTCCTACCGGATAAGCTATACGCTGTCTCAGCTTCGTAACAATACCGAGGACATTAATTTCAGGGCTATGGATGCCAATAACTTTGAAAACGAGTGGGGGCCTTCCATAAACGACCGCACGCACGTGATCAACGGCTTTTTCACCTGGTATCCTGTCGACGGGTTTTCCATCAATGTAGCCGGTTTGCTGCAGAGCGGACAGCCGGTGAACCGGATTCCTGATGCCGAGGTATACGGCACTACCGACCTGAATGGCGACGGGCGCTCCTTCGGCGATGCTTACGTCGGTAACAGCGACCGGAGTCCCGGCGAAGGCCGTAACAGCGACCGCCTGCCCTGGGCCACCACCTTCGATACCGGCATTCAATACCGGATGCCCGTGACTACAGGACAAAAAGTGGAATTACGCGCCGATATATTTAATATTTTCAACGCTCAGAACCTGAGCGGCTATGCGAACAACGCTACGCAGAGCAACCAAATTCAGGTCGGCCCGGAATCATCCGGCAGGCTGGTACAGAAAAATGCCGGACCGCCGCGCCAGTTCCAATTTACAGTGCGATACCTGTTTTAAGCCACGGATTTACACAGATAAAGTAAACATTCAGATGTCACATACTCGAGTTTTAGATACTCTTTTCTCTCTGCTGCTGATCGGTTGGCTGGCGGGATGTTCCGGCCAACAGCCCGATCAAGACCTTGCAGGTTTGCCGTGGGAGAAGATCACCGGGCAGGCCGAAGGGCAAACCGTCAGTATGATGATGTGGATGGGAGATCCCAACATCAATGACTACATGCAAAACTATGTGGTGCCGGAGGTTAAGAAGCGATACAACATCGACCTTGAAATTGCCAGCGGACAGGGCAACACCATCGTATCCATACTGATGAGCGAGTTGGAGGCCGGCAAACAAGAGGGAGAGCTCGACCTGGTTTGGATCAACGGAGAAACCTTCTACCAGCTTCGGCAGATTGAAGGGCTCTATGGTCCGTTTTTGAACCGGCTGCCCAATTCAGAATATATCGACCTGTCCAATCCATTTATTGCCTATGATTTCCAGCAGCCCATCGACGGCTACGAAGTGCCCTGGGGCAACGTGCAGTTCACCCTGATTTACGATTCGGCGCGAACCCCCAGCCCGCCCAAAACCAGGGAAGCCCTGGCGGAGTATGTGAAACTGCACCCCGGGAGCTTCACCATAGCTAACGACTTTTCGGGGATGACCTTCCTCAAGTCACTGTTGATCGATATGGCCGGGCCCGGAACTCTTGACGGCGAGTTCAACGAGGATGCTTACCGCACCTATTCGGTCCGCCTTTGGGACTACATCAACCGGCTGAAACCTCACATGTGGAAAGACGGGGAAACCTTTCCTGAAAATGTTGCCGCCATGCATCAGCTGTTTGTGAACAGCGAGCTGCATTTTACCATGAGCAATAACGATTCGGAAGTAGATAATAAAATCCTTGAGGGATTTTTCCCCAGCACGGCCCGGGCCTACGTGCTTGAAGAGGGCACCATACAAAATTCACACTACCTGGGCATTCCCGCCAATGCCCCGCATAAAGCGGCCGCCATGGTCGTAAGCAATTTTCTCATTTCACCCGAGGCGCAGTACCGAAAGGCGCGGCCCGACGTATGGGGAGACGGCACGGTACTGGCAACTTCAAAACTGCCCGCGGATTGGAGTGAAAAATTCCGGCAGATGCCCCGCAGAAAGCACGCCCCGCCCAGGGATTCACTGAATGAACATGCCTTGCAGGAGCTGGCCCCCGAATATATGATTCGACTCTATGAAGATTTCCGGACAAACATTATTCAGCAGTAAGCCGGAAGCAGCCGGAATCCTGTTGTTTCTGCTGCTTACGGTAGCGCCCCTGATGGCCGGCATTATCTATGCCCTGCTGTACAGCTTCGGTGTTATCGGGCTGATGAGCGAAGGCATGACCCTTGCCTACTGGCAACAGGCACTGGGCCGGCAGGAATTCTGGTTCTCCCTGGGCTACACCTTTTATATTGCCCTGGCCACCATCGTCCTGACCATCACCGGTGCGCTGAGCCTTAGCCTCTTTCTTAAAAAACCGTTCCGGCAGGGATTCCCCGGGTTTTCGCTGTACGTTCCGCTCGCCTTCCCGGCCATTGTAGTCGCCTTCCTGGTCTTCCAGGTAGCCTCGCAGTCGGGACTGCTCTCGCGCATGCTCTGGCAGCTGGGACTAATATCCGACTCAGCGGCATTCCCCGAATTGGTCAATGATCCCTTCGGCATAGGCATCATCGCCGCACACACCTTTATGGCCATGCCATTCTTTACCCTCTACTTTATAAACCTGTATGACGGGGAACGCATCCGTGAATATGTTCGCGTAGCCGGGTCGCTGGGCGCTTCGAGAATGCAGCAGCTGCAGCGGGTTGAAATACCGATACTGCTGCGCCGCGCCTTCCCTACTATTATTCTGTATACCATCTTTGTTTTAGGGTCTTATGAAATCCCACTGATACTCGGCCGGCAGTCTCCGCAGATGATGTCGGTAATGATCATCAACAAATTGCGAAAATTCAGCCTGTCTACGATTCCCGAAGCCTACGTGGCGGCACTGGTTTTTGTAGGCATCATCATTGTTCTGCTCATCATCATATTCAAGACACGAACCTTCAGTTATGACCTCGACAAGTAGCCATTTAACCTACATAGCCAGGGTGTTGGCGGTGAGCTTCCTCTTTCCGGTAGCTTTCCTGCTGCTGCTATCCGTTTCGGCAGGATGGGTATTCCCCGAAGTCATTCCCGATGGCCTGACCATGGAACGCTGGGTGAGGCTGGCAACGGGCAATAACGAACTGTTCGGCAGCCTGCTGCTTTCCCTGGGCATCGCTTTTTCGGTGGCGACCATTTCTACCTTCGGGGGATTCTTTACCAGCAAGCATCTGGCCTATCATCCCGGGAGAAGCCTGTGGATGAGGCTTTCGTACTTTCCCTTTGTACTGTCGCCCATCATATATGCGGCCCTGCTCTACTTCTATTTTATCAGTGCCGGGTTAACCGGTAACCTATTCGGCGTCATCCTGGGCCAGCTGTTGATAGCATTTCCCTACAGCGTTATTTTGTTCAGCGGTTTCTGGAGCGTACGCATGCAAAATATGGAGCAATTGGTACAGACGCTGGGCGGCAGCAAGTGGCAGGCCTACCGCCGCGTGCTGCTCCCTATGGCCCGGGGACTCATTCTGGTCTGTTTTTTTCAGACCTTTTTGATATCCTGGTTTGAATACGGCCTGACTACCCTGATTGGCGTCGGGAAAGTGCAGACCCTTACGTTGAAAGTTTTCCAGTATATTAACGAAGCCAATTTTTATAATGCCGCACTGAGCAGTTCCCTGCTGGTGCTGCCGCCTATAATTCTGTTGTACTTCAATAAAAAATACCTGTTCAAAAAACGATGGTAAAACCCCTGATTGCCAAACAGATAAGCAAAGCTTTCGGCAGCGAGCAGGTACTGACAAACCTGCACCTGGAACTGCCTGAGCATGAGACGGTCAGTATCCTGGGCCGTTCCGGATGCGGCAAGTCGACCTTGCTGAAAATACTGGCAGGGCTCGAACCGCCGGATGCGGGGGTTGTCGAGCTGGACGGCGAAGCTATCCACAGCTCCGAATCCCGGCGGCGGGATATTGTGTACCTGTACCAGGAAGCGCTGCTTTTCCCTCATCTCAATCTCTTTGAAAACATAGCCTTTGGCCTGAGGCTGCAAAAAGAAGATGAAAAAAACATCACCCGGCGGACCAATGAGATGATTGAAAAGCTGGAACTGGATGGCATGCAGCATAAGATGCCTCACCAGCTTTCGGGCGGGCAGCAGCAGCGCGTTTCCTTCGGGCGTGCCCTCATCACCAATCCCCGTGTATTACTGCTCGATGAGCCCTTCGGGAACCTTGATGCCGATACCCGCAGCACCATGCAGCAGTTTTTCAAACGTATCGCGGCGGAGGTTGCTATTACCGCCATTTTCGTCACTCACAATGTCAAAGAGGCCATCCTGATGGGTGACCGCATTGCACAGCTGAAAGGCGGCAGCCTCACCATGTTTGATTCCATAGAAGCTTTTGTACGATCGGGTGAGAGCAGCGTTCAGGAAGAAATCGACTTTTGGAGCAGTATATCCGATGATAATAATCCGAGTTCAAATTAAGTGCTATGCGTGCCTGCTTGATGGTAATATTTTTTTTATCCTCAGCTAAACAAATCTTAAATATCGAAAAACAGTTTACCTATCTATGACTAAATCCATAGCCGTCATCCTGGGCAGCGCTTTTGAACGTACGATTCCGGAAGCGCTGGATATGCAGCCGGTTGAGATTGACACCGATTGGGGCCGGCAGAAAATGTTTAAAACAACACGGGCCGATGACCGTGAAGCCTATGCCATCGTCCGGCACGGGGTGCCCCACCACCTGCTGCCCAACCAGATCAACTACCGCGCCCAGGCAGCCGCGCTGAAAAAGGTAAACTGCGGCGCCCTGCTCATCAACAGTTCCGTGGGTGTTCTGGATGCGGCCCTTCCCCTCTACAAGCCCATGCTTCTAACAGACCTGATGATGCCCGAAAACCGCCTGCCGGACGGGTCGACCTGCACCATGTTTACCGAGCCGGCAGACCGGCAGGGGCACCTGGTTTTAAATGAGGGCCTGTTCTCTGAAGAGCTTTCCGACGAAATCTATAAGCTCGACCCGGACGCCATTCA
>DATFJD010000031.1:0-5490 GCA_035269475.1 Halalkalibaculum sp. | reverse complement strand
TCATTACTTCATTACTTCATTAGCTTAATCAAATATTAAACTCAAAAAGAAATTGACACCTGCCATCAGGTTAAGAGCTTAACTCCGTTGCCCTGCTTTCCACATTTCATTGCCCTGCTTCCCATATTCCGTTGCTCTTTTATCTCTCATTCCGTCGCTCCGCTGCGGAATGGGAGGATGAGATTCTATTTCCAGATCCAAACCCCTGGCTTCCATAGCAAGCACAGGAAGCAGGAAAAATTGGAAATGAAAACAGAGTAGCAACTAAAAAATAGTCTGTTGAAGATACTAATCTGCCTGTTCCAGGCTGTCCGCCACACCATAGCTGCTGCGAAGCTCTGCCAGCTGCTGTCTGAGGCGGGCCTGAACTTCCGCATATTCCGGGTCATCATAAACACTCTGAAGCTGCTCCGGATCTTCTCTCAGGTCAAATAGTTCCCACTCGTCATTTTCATAAAAGTGGGCCAGTGTGTACCGATCTGTGCGCAAGCCGTAATGTTTGGCCACTTTGTGAACCTTGGGCGGCCCCTCGTAATAATGGTAATACAAACCCTCTCGCCATTCATCAGGCTTCTCCCCCTTGAGAAGCGGCACCAGGGATCTGCCCTGCATGTTTTCCGGTACCTCGGCACCGGCCAGGTCTAAAATGGATGGAGCAAGGTCCAGGTTTTGCACAAGCTGATCGTTGACCGATTCCGCTTCAATACCCTCCGGCCAATGTACGATGAGCGGCATACGCATGGATTCTTCGTAAATCCACCGTTTATCGAACCAGCCATTTTCACCGAGAAAGAATCCCTGGTCGCCTGCATAGATTACCACGGTATTATCGAGCAGATTTTCCCGCTCCAGGTAAGCCATCACCCGTCCGACACCGTCATCCAAGCCCCGGATGACCCTCAGATAATCCTTCACATAACGCTGGTACCTCCATCGCAAGCGGTCCTTCTCTGTCATTTCGCTGATATTCTTAGCCAGCTCATCATTTTCTTTAGCATAGGCCTCTTCAATAACTTGCCGTTGCTCCTGCGTCAGTTTGTTTCTGCGGATAACCTGCTCCCACCCCGGCAGGGGCTCACCGGTTTCGGGGTGATGCTTAAATTTCAAATCCCAACCCCAAGTCAGTGTAGATCCTATTTCCATGTCCTGTTCCCGGGCTGCTGTTGTCAGGCCCGAATAGTCATAAAAAAGTGACGGAGGTTCAGGCAGGTCCCGGTCTTTGTAATCATTCAGGTGGTTAGGGCCCGGCAGCCAGTTGCGGTGGGGAGCTTTGTGGTTGTATATCAGCATGAACGGCTTGTCCCGGCCACGCTCTTTCTTGAGCCAGTTTAGCGTGCTGTTGGTTATAATCTCAGCAGTGTGTCCTTCATACTCTATATCACCCTTTGAGCTGCGAAGCGTAGGATTATAATAAGGGCCCTGCCCGTACAGAACTTCGTAGTAGTCGAAGCCCTGCGGTTCCGTGACCAGGTGCCATTTTCCTATCATCGCCGTCTGGTATCCCTCGTCTCTCAGCAATTTTGGAAAAGTTTCCAGGTCAACAGCTATGGAATCAGAGTTGGTCAGTACCCCGTTCTTGTGGCTGTGCATCCCGCTCAGGAAGACGGCCCGGGAGGGTTTACAGATGGAATTGCTGACAAAGGCATTATCAAACCGCATGCCTCCTCTCGCCAGGCGGTCGATATGCGGAGTAGGTGTGTGATCAAGCTCAAGGCCATATCGCAGAGCGCCTCTGTAGGCACCGACTGCCTGGGCGGTATGATCATCGGAATACATCACGATGATGTTTGGACGGTCACTACCTTTCTCCAGTTCCTGACTTGAAGATTCATTTGCGGAAGTGCATCCGTTAATAACCAATAGCATCGCCAGAATTATGAGTCCTGCTAACGTGCCTCGCCTATAATGTCCCGATCCCATATCGTCACCCTTTACCCTTTCTTCCATTGAATTTTGTCGTCTTTCTAAAAAAGCAATATGCCCCGTCATTGGCAAAAGGGAATATTTACTGTCCGTTTGGATATATGATGTAGGTGATACCAAAGATTGAGTTGCCCAAGCAAATATGGAACTCCCTCAGAGCGAAGGGGGAATAAGTTTATAGCTTGTTACTTCCTCTCAAGCTGCACCGGAATGGACGCGGAGCGTCCGAAGAGGCGTCAACCGCAAAGCGATTGACGAGGCTTTAGTTGAGAACAATTTAACCGATTTGGCGGGAGTATCCCGAAAGGATGCTCATATGATACTCCCTAATAGAGATATCTATAGTTTAACCGCCCCATTTTCCTACCTAATAAGCCCGGAAATACGGGAGCAGAACTCCCTTAAAACATTTTTTAGGGCTTAGGGTAAGAAGGAGTGATACGGGTGCCAAACATTGCAAATGTTGCGAAGACAGTGTATCTCCCTCCAAGATTCTAGGGAGGCATCTGGGCAGGAGCAGCCCCCCCTTAACGGCAGCCAATATTCTAGCCCCCGGCTTCAGCCGGGGGTTGGGAAATAAAATAGGCTAGGGCCCAAGGCTAGATTCTTCTTGCAACGAACATCGCGCCGCAGGGCCTGCAATATCTGGGAACTGAGATATAATGACATCTCAATGAAACGGCAAACCCGAAAACGGGAGCGGAACTCCCTTGTAGCGATCGTAGAAGCAGACCTGTAAAGATCAAGCGGGAGCAGAGCTCCCTCAGAACGCAGGGGGTAACTTGTTTTAGTGCTCTGATACAAAAAAAGCCATCACAACTGAATGCGATGGCTTTAATTTGAGCTCGCTCACCGAAGCTTAAGCGAAGGTGAGCGGGAAACAAGATTTCCCGAGGCTTCGGGACGAGCTGCTCGCTGGCAATACCACAGAGAATTATTACTTCAAAAAATAAAAGCCTGCACAGATAATTGTGCAGGCTCTGTAGTGAGCGGGAAACGAGATTTCCCGTATGCACGGGACGACCTTCTCGTTAGCACATACATTGAAATAATACCTTTAACTATTTTAGCTTGTATTCGTTTTCATCTGACTTAATCAGATTCTCAATAAAAGTTCTGCTCTTTTGACGTTTTATAAAACATTCCCTTTTAATCGCTTCTGATTTACTATCGTAAGAGATACTATAGCATAACTCCCAAGGTATACCGGCTTTAGTTGAACGAGTCCATCCATCGTTGTGCCTTTGTAATCTTATTTCAATCCCAACAGATGTGTGTCCCGTATAGTATTTATCCGTTGATTTGCTGTATATAATATATGTCTGATACATACACTAATCATTAAAATCACCTTTTATGACATAAAAAATATGTCAGATAAAATAAGTGAAAGCTTCAAAGTAATATTATTGCTCTGTCTTAGAATAATTAAAAGATAGAAGCAGTGAGTTTTTTACTTCAGAAAAATAAAAAGCCTACACATTTTGATGTGCAGGCTCTGTAGTGAGCGGGAAACGAGATTCGAACTCGCGACCTTCTCGTTGGCAACGAGATGCTCTACCACTGAGCTATTCCCGCAAATCGGTTTTTCAAAGAGTCCCAAATATAAGGCGCATGCCGCATACATTTCAACACTAATTTGAAAATATTTTACAAGATCGTCATCGTAAAGGTATAGGACTCTATCTGCCTATATTTTACCTGAAGGCTCTTCAAACCATAACTATTTGACTTCTCAAAAGTGCCTCTATAGAAGTGTACTACACCGATTGGCCGCCTGAACCTACCGCTTTATCTTGTCGAGCACCTTCTTGTCGCTGATTTCATGCTGCACCGTTTCATCATCGGGAAGCTCCGGCTTGTCCCTGTATCGATCAACAATGCAGATAAAACCCAGGGGTTCCTGCTTGTCGGCGTGAAACTGGTGCATGGTATTGGGTGAGATAAAAACCACATCATGCATGCCCAACTCATGCACCTCATCCCCGAGCACTACGGATCCTGATCCCCGGATGATTACCACCGAATGCGGATGCCGATGCCGCTCAAATGAGGTGTAGCCGCCCGGTTTCACCTCAAAATACCGGGTTTGAAAGTTAAGCTCCTGCTCATCTCCCCCTTCTCCCAGCAGCGAATAACGCGAAACCCCTTCATAACAGCCGGGCGAGTCCTTGTACTCTTTCCGGGATACGGAACTCCAGCGGTAGTCACTGCTTTTAATCACTTTGGAGTTGTCAGCCATAGCTATCACCTGTTTACTTCAGCATTCCTGAAAGTTCTTCTGCCGCAGCCCTGGGCCCCTCCGGGTGTTCATACAGGCTGGTACCGAGCAAAAATACGGTATCCGGGCCATAGGTATCAAGCCACTCCGGAATGTTGGAACGCTTCATACCTCCTCCGGGCATTGGAAAGGCACTTTTAAAAGGCAGTTTTTTACTCCGTGCCCCTTCATTAATAGCCTTACACTCCTCAACGCTAAAGGAAAAACGTCCGCCGGTATTGGGATATACTACAAAATCAGCCCCAAGCGCCCGCCAAAGCTCTCCGTATAAAAAGTCGGCTGTCAGACCCTGTTTATCATTAGTAGTGAGGCCGCCGGAAAATGCCGGGTGCGCAATAATGGGAAGAGGCAAATCCATCCGGGCAAGCTGGTGCATAGTCTCCATCCCGGCGATATGGGGACAAATAAGTACCCCGTCAGCGCCCAGTTCTGCCGCTTTCTTATAGCGTTCTACCGATTCTGCAGCTAATGCCGTTATGTGGGGGAAATAATAGGCACGGTGTCCGGTCTCCAAAGCCGCTTCTTCTATTCCCGTCACGCAGGCTTTTACCCGTTCCTCAAATGGCGCGTATGACTGGTTGGTAATACCATGATCGTCTTTTATGATATCCAGTCCGCCGGCCGCAAACTGGTAACAAAGCTTGCCAATTCCGTAGGCATCCGTTCCCAGGGGCTTAAGGGATGTTCCGCTTAGAGCCCGATTCTGGATTTTGTAGAGCTCACGCAGCCTGCTGATGCCCAAAGCAGGCCCGGCAAACAAATCCGGCTCAAGCTGCTTCCATTCCACTCCGGTAACGCGAATACCGGGCTGAAGAGAGATGTTGCCATAAAGAATGTTCAGGAATTGCGAGATATCATTGCCGATATTCTCCACGGGCCAGCTGATACTGATATCATAAAGGGAGTCGTCCAGCTGTTTTTGTGAAGAAAGCTTTCCTACTACTTTTGTCTCGATCTCCCCGGATAATACCGACCGTGGAAGCTCCACACTCTGCTCGAGACATATTCCTTCGATCTTCTCATCTATCTTCTCCCCTTCCAGAACGGTGACGCGGTATGAAATATCGAAGGTGTTCATAATTGAATGTAGTATATGTATATTTTATCCGCCAACGTCTGTGCCTACCCGATGTCAATACCCCGATTTGCTCGAAATATGATCAGGAAACCACGATGGTTTCCGTACGATTCGGTCCGGTGGAAAGTATCTTCAGGTCAACACCAAGGTAGTCCTGAACAAATCGGAGGTAATTTTTTGCCTCTTCCGGAAGCTCATCAACCGTACT
>DATFJD010000030.1:0-2773 GCA_035269475.1 Halalkalibaculum sp. | reverse complement strand
ACCGAAAATCGCCATTATGAACGGGTGAAAGCTCTCTTGCAGCACCTTCTGCATTTATATGAACCAGTCTCGCACCGGATGTATAGATCATGCTGCCGTCACTGGACACATCAAAGTGTCGAATTCCAAATTCCACCTCTTCCGTGAGCTGGTCACCCAGATTGCCTATTCCGTTTTCATCAATGGTCATTTCGTGGATATTATACCGTCCGCTGCGGGCGCTGATGAATCGCAGCGTGCTGTCATCTACCCAGCGGGGCATATAGTCATTTCCGTTGAAGGTCGTAAGCTGGATGTACTCCCCTGTATCTGTGTTCATCAGCCAGATGTCAAGATTGGCTGAGCCGCGATATGCTTCCCGCTCAATTCTGCAGGAGCCGCGCACCATGGCAATCCATTTTCCATCGGGTGATTGCGTGGCAAACTCGGCAAAAGCGTCTGAAGCCCGCATGGGAGTTCCACCGCTTGCCGGAACCATATGAACCTCAGCATCCCACTCAACAGCGTTATAATCCCTCTCAGTCGTAAAGAGCAGATTGTTTCCGGACCAGTCGGAAAGCTGATCGCCACTGCTGCGGTAGGTAACCTGCTGAACATTGCCATTTGGCAGCTCCATGGTAAAGATATCGCTGTTTCCGAATCGTCCGCTGGTAAATGCAATGGCTGTGCCGTCATCATTAAACAGCGGTCCGCCATCATACGCTTCGTGAATAGTAAGACGATTTGGGACGGTGCTGTTGATATTCAGGTGCCAGATATCTCCCTGCCATGAGTAAGTGATTGAAGAGCCATCCGGGGATATGGAGGGGTGTCGAATGATTTCCTGAGCAGACAGAGGAGCCGCCAGTACAGTAATTAGAATGAGAAGAGTTAAAATCGTGTACCGATGAATGTTCATAAAAGTATATTTTTTTGTTTGATGGTGATATAAAATAATATTCTAAAATGTAAAACGCTGATCTCTTTTGATACCGCGGAAACTCAGGGAGAGTATGAAAATTAAGGGTTTATTAGAAATTTTTAATTTTATATTGAATCTTTCCCACTTTTAAGGTATATATGTCTCATTCTTATCTATTAACCAACAAAACAATCAATAACAATGGGAAAACTATATCTAAAATTATCGCTTATCCTGTTCCTGGGCATAGCGTTAGCGTCTTGCGACTCGTCAATCGTTGATCAGAGCACACCTTCTGATCTAAACAGCGGCACAGCTGATCAGCAGTTGGCAACAAGCGAAGGTGACATCATTCAAGGTGAATACTTGATGCTATTTAAAGGCAACAAGATTCCAAAGAACTTTGAAAGAGATATCGAAGCAGCCGGCGCTACCATTATCTATCAGCATGACTCCGGATTTGCCTATGTCAGTGACCTCTCTGAAGATGCTGCCTCAACATTTAGCGCCCGGAAGGATGTTGCGGAATTTGCGGCAAACACCTCTTTTTCTCTGAACCTTCAGGGTGAAGCTTTAACGGTGAATGCCGACTTCGTTACAAACTCACCCGAAGACCCTGCCGGAGCCTTTTTCTTCGCCCGCCAGTGGCACCATCGCGCTATCGAAGCAGATAAAGCCTGGGATGCCGGTCTTCTTGGAGATGAAGACGTGACACTTGCCATTCTTGATGGAGGTATCGATTACACGAACCTCGACCTTGCAGGCCTGGTTGATCTTTCCCGTTCTGCATCGTTCGTACCAACTGATGATGCGCTGGTGGATTTTTATTTCCCCGGACGTAATTATATAACTGATCTGCAGTTCCACGGCACTCATGTGGCAGCTACCGCAGTGAGTAACGGTCTTATTGGCGCAGGGATTACATCTAAAACAACGCTCACAGGAATAAAAGTTTGCGATGTATTTGGAGACTGTAATTTTGGCGCCATTTTCTCCGGCCTATTCTACGCAACCGAAACGGGCGTGGATGTGGCTAATATGAGTCTTGGCGGAGCTTTCGTTAAAGCAGGTAACGGACAGTTTGTTGGCTTTATCAACAGCCTGATGAATACACTTCGACGATCAAATATTACCGTTGTGGTTTCAGCAGGTAATTCCTCAATCGACCTGGATAAAAATGGCAATGCCTACAGTGTGTTCTGCGACTCTCCAAATGTCATTTGTGTTTCTGCAACCGGCCCAACCGCCAGCGCAGGGACCAACGGACCGTGGACAGATGTCGATGCTCCGGCATTTTATACCAATTTCGGACGATCTGCGATTGATGTGGCAGCCCCCGGCGGCAACACAGGCGCTCCCGTTTGGGCAACCTGCACCCAAACAAGTCTTGTAGTACCCGTTTGCCAGACCGGTAACTTTATTGTAGGCCTCTCAGGCACCTCCATGGCCGCACCGCATGTATCCGGACTCGCAGCACTGCTGGTGAGCCAAGGTGTATCCAAACCGTCTCAGGTGAAGGCAAGAATTCTTCAGTCGGCTGATGACCTTGGACAGAAAGGCACGGATAAATTCTACGGAAAAGGACGAATCAACGTAGCCAATGCTCTGGGCCTGTAAACCAGTGTCCGTTGCTTTTTAACATAATGATCTGCATTATCCAAAGGGTGGCTTTAATAAAGTCACCCTTTTTTTGTTTGATGGGGTTTTCAGGGTTCAGGGTGTTGAGCAAGTATCCCCTCCTCTGGAGAGCTTGTCCGTCTACTGACGGAGGGGACTCAGGGTTGGTGGCTTTTTTGATACAATCTGAGCTTTTTTAACTGAATTTAGTGAATAGCCGCATTCATTCATCCGATGAACTCGCATTTACGATAT
>DATFJD010000029.1:0-5086 GCA_035269475.1 Halalkalibaculum sp. | reverse complement strand
TGTCCCAAGCTTATCATTGTCAGAGTTCAGGGTAAAGCCGTGGGCGGTGCCGTAGGAGTCGCCGCTGCCGGCGATTATACCTTCGCTCACGAATCATCCGCGGTCAAGCTCAGCGAACTGGCCCTGGGAATCGGCCCTTTCGTTGTCGGACCTGCCGTGCAGAGAAAGATAGGTTCCTCAGCATTCAGCACGCTTTCAGTAGATGCCGCCAGCTGGTACAGCGCCGAATGGGCCCGGGAAAAGGGACTCTACGCCAAAGTACTGGAAACACATGAAGAGCTGGATCGTTCGGTAGATGAGCTTGCCCATAGCCTGGCAAATAGCAGTCCTACCGCCATGAAAGAGCTGAAAGCCGTTTTATGGAAGAGTACCGACCACTGGGACTCACTGCTGGAACAGCGGGCCGAAATCAGTGGGAAGCTGGTGCTTTCTGATTACACCAGGGACTTTATTGCGGAATTCAAGAACAAGTAGCGTAACCTGCAGTCAGCAAAGGTGGGATTGGGTAGCATCAAACAGGTAAATACTTTTGAGATTTTTCCTGCTCAAATGTGATGGTGAATACGGTACCCTCTTCATCACTCTCAATTTCCAGCTCTCCATGCAGCTGCATCGTAAGTGTTTCTACCAGGGTAATTCCCAAAGAATCGTTCTTTTTTTCATCAATATCGTCGGGGAGGCCACAGCCATTATCAGCTACGCTGAAGGTAATGCTATGGCCTTCCTTTTTAAACTCTACCAAAATATCCCCCTCTTTTATTCCTTTGAAAGCATGCTCGTAGGCATTGCAAACGAGTTCATTCAGTATTAGTCCGCAGGGAATAGATTGGTCAATATTCAGGTTGATATTATCGACATGCTGGCTGATATCAATCTTTTTATTTTCAAAGTTGAAGGAGTAGGCAAGTATTTCCAGCAGCTCCTCTATATATTTTCTGAAATCAATTTCTGAGAGACGCTCATTCTGGTAAAGTTTTTCATGAATCATGGCGATGGATTGTACCCGGCGCTGACTCTCTTTCAGAGTACGGGTGGAATATTCATCCTCGCTGTAGCCCATCTGCAGCTCGAGCAGGCCGGTAATGACAGCCAGGTTATTCTTAACACGATGATGAATCTCAGAGAGCAGGGTCTCCTTTTCTTTTAGCGCAATTTGAAGGTCCCTGGTCTGTTCATCGACAAGCTGCCGCAATTTGCTCTTTTCCAGTGCCTGAATTCGGTACCTGGTATATAGATATCCGATTCCCAAAACCGAAACGGCCACCAATACATAAAACCAATAGCTCTGCCAGTAGGGATGGTCAATCGAGAAGCTGTATCCGGCTGCCTGACTGCTCCACAAGCCGTTGCCCGTACTTGCTTCCACTTTGAATGTATAATCTCCCGGCGGGATATTGGTATAGGTAGCAGTTCTAGATTCGGTAACCGGCATCCAGTTTTCCTCAAATCCTTCCAGTTTAAATCGATATTTCAAATTTTGAGAGTGCCCAAAACCCAGGCCATTAAACGCGAATGTAATGGACTGGTTTCCATACGGGAACCTGACTTTTGGAAACTGTGGGATTCCCAAAACATAAGATAAGCTGTCGGGATATCTGCCCCAGTCAATGGCTTTTGAATTTTCCAAAATATCGGACAAATACACCTCGGGGGCTTTTTCGTTCTTGTTCAGGGTCCGGGGATCAAAATCCAGCAGGCCGTTCATGGTACCCATATATGCTCTGCCGCCTTCAAGAGGAAGTATTGCCTTGTGATTTGTTTCTATGCCTTTACCTTCGTTTGTCAGGGCATAATGAGTTATCCTCATCTCTCCGCTTTCCCGGTAACCGGGCACATCCAGCAGCTGAAGGCCGGCATTGGTGCCTTGCCACAGTTTCCCGTATTCATCGAACCACAGAAACTGGGTGTCAAAAAGTTTCATCCCGTGCTCCCGGCCAAAATTGATGATTTCTGCCTGTTCTCCAAGCTTCCCACCTTTAAGCAGGGTCACCCCACCGCCTGTACCCAGCCAAATATTACCGGCTTCATCTTCCGTAATGTGATTTATCTCGCTGTGGGCAATGCCGTCCTTTAGCCCGATATTCCGGAATTCCTTGCCGTCGTACATGCTCAGGCCATTATAGGTAGCAATCCAGAGGTTTCCGTCAGACCCCTTATGCAGGTTTCGAATAACATTGGATACCAAGCCGTCTTTGGGTCTGAAGTGCCTGTACCCATCATCCAATACCTCTATCAGCCCCTCATCGGTACCGATCCATAAGCGGCCATTGTATACGAAGAGCTCAAAAGTATACCAGTTTTCAAGATTTTTACGCTTCGTGAAATCGCTGAACGAGTTACCATCATACTCATAAATAGTGTTATCCGGCATGAGAAACAGCAAATTCCCATCGGGCATTTCGGCAATATCCCATATCTCCTGTGAATTGGTAAACGCACTAAAAGGGCCATATTTCCTGAAGCTTTTCCCGTCATATGAAAAGATGCCTTCATATGTACCAAGCCAAAGGGTGTTGTCAGAAGCCCTGTGTATGCTTAATATCTGCTCGGACTCCAATCCGCTCTCCCTCCCGAAAAAACGGGAGGCTTCCCCCTGAAAGATATTGACACCGTTCTCGTCGGTTGCAACCCATATGTTGCCGTCCCTGTCTTCAAAGATCGAATAAATATGATTGCTGCTCAGCCCGCTTTGCTTGGTAATGTGCCTGAATTTTCCGTTCTCATGAATAAAAACACCCTCATGTTCCGTAGCTATCCACATCCTGCCATCTGCAGACTTTTCCATGTAGTAAACATAGTTAAGATCCACCTCATTAATGCTTCGAACGGTTTCGAAAGAACTGCCATCCCAGATTGTAAACCCGTTACTCGTCGCCAGCCAGAATTTGCCCAAGTTATCCTTTTCAATCCTAAACACTTTGGTACCGCTTAAACCGTCGGCCTCACGGTAGTTCTGGAATCCCTCACCGTTATAAACTGACAACCCCTCGTGTGTGGCTATTAATATACTACCATCCTCTCTTTCCCATATATCCCAGACTGTTTGGTGAGGCAAGCCGTCATCAACACCAATCCGCTTCAACTCCTCTCCGTTATAGACAAATATTCCGGACCTGTAGGTTGTAAACCAGAGCTCACCGCTCGACAACTCTACTATATTCAGTACAGTAACACTTTGAAGTGAGTCGCCGGGAAATGCTTCCACGAACCTGTTTTCTTCGAATCTGAACACCCCGCCTGCTTCGGTCGCAGCCCATAATTGATGACGGGAATCCTGAAATACCACTTCAACCAGATCACTGTTGAGCCCCTCCTTTACTGAGTAAGTGACAAATTCGGTACCGTCAAACCTTGTCAAGCCTCCACCCAGTGTGGCTATCCAGATGAAGCCGTCATGCGTCTGCTCGATATCATGCACCTGCCCGTGAGGAAGCCCGTTGTTAACCGAGTAGACTTTAAAATTAAATTTTTGTGCTATACCCGTGCCGGCAAAACAGGGAGCCAGGCACAGAAAAGTGATAGCAATAGCCGTTTTAAATCTCATAAATAAACTGATGTTGCCCTTCTACCGGGAATATCCCGGTTACAAGTCCTGTAAATACAAAAATTAATTTCTAAATAACTATAGATATTTATTGTTTCCAATTAGAATTTCTAAAACCAAGCTTAACATGTAACATAACACTGAACTAACCCGCATTGATGAAATGAATCCTGCGCATCTATTAAATTCGAAAAAATGATATAGGCATCAGCCTTTTCGAAATATTTTAGGAAATAAAAATGACTGATGCATGAAGCAGTGGAGAGGTGCTAATTTAACAGAAGCGACGAAATTATAGATACGGAAATTCTAGATAGGTTCATTTATATCATACCCGGAATCACTATCTAAAAAAGCTCGATCAGCGTAGATTAAACAACTTCTTCGGCTTCGAAGTTGACTTCAAAAATGGCCCCATTCTCATTTTTCATGGATATCTCTCCATTGAGCTGCTGGGTAAGGGTATTAATCAGGGTCATCCCCAGGGAATTCGCATCATCAAGTTCAAAATCCTGCGGGAGGCCAACTCCGTCGTCTTTGACATAAAGGTGAATAGTATCTTCATTCTTGTGAGTTTTAACGTAAATATTGCCACCCGCACCGTTGTCAAATGCGTGCTTGTAAGCATTTACGATGAGTTCGTTCAGCAGAAGCGAACACGGTATGGCCTGGTTGATATTCAGTACAATATCATCTAAATCCGTTTTGATGCTGACAGATACGTGGGTGTCCATATAGGTACTGCTAATAGCCTGAAGCAGGTCCCTTATGTAGTAATCGAACTGTATGTATGAGAGGTTTTCGGACTGATAAAGCTTTTCGTGAACCAGCGCGATCGACTGAACTCTCAGCTGGCTGTCTTTCAGGGCGGTTTCTGCAGTAGTGTCCTGAGTCTCCCAAATCTGCATCTGTAAAAGTCCGGATATGACAGCCAGGTTATTTTTTACCCTGTGATGAATCTCGGAGAGCAATATTTCCTTCTCTTTCAATGATTTGGTAATCTGTTCTTCTGCCTCTTTACGCTTGGTGATGTCGCTGGCCACACTGACAATACCCTGCTTATTGCCTTCACCATCATGTATAGTACCCAGTGATAGACTGATCGGAATGGTCCCCCCGTCCTTCTTAAGGTATTTAGCCTCCCTGTTTTCAACCTGATCGGATGAAGCGAGGTACTTTGCAATTACTTCGGAATCAGAAAACAAACCGGCAAGAGGCTCTCCTTTGAGCTCGCCTTCGTTATAGCCCAGCATTTCGAGTGTGGATGAGTTCACCCGCTGAATCTGCCCCGAAGCATCGGCAACAACCAACGAGTCGGCCATGGATTCAATGATATCATCCATAAAATTGCGCGAAACTGTTGTCTTGCTCAAATTTTCTGCCATGCGGTTGAATTCGTTGGCCAGGTTACCAAGCTCATCCCTGTTTTTGACTTCTATGCGCTCATCGAGATTGCCGGAACCGATATTTTTAGCAGCCAGGGCCAGGTCTTTCAAGGGATAGGCCACGGAAGAGTACAAGAAATAGGCGAGGAAGATGGAT
>DATFJD010000028.1:0-2875 GCA_035269475.1 Halalkalibaculum sp. | reverse complement strand
CACAGATTTTTTTGTGAATAAGTCTAGTAACAGGCTGTTGCAAGCGTCCACGCTTGCAACAATAGTGGTAACTTTCATGGAATATGCCCTTCAAACCCACCCCGGTTTCTGATGAATCAGAAACCTACCCCTCCCAAGAGGGGACTTTCTCGCTGTTTCTTTTTTTAACAGTTATTTTAGAATTAACGCTATAAAATTCACCTCTATAATGAGGAATCATCAAGCAGCAAATGGGTAAATATTAAGTCCCCTTCCGCCAGCAGACGAAAAGATTAAGACCGAGTTTATAGAGGCCGATAATCGGGCTCACCCACTGTCCACTCCCAAGATGGGAATTATTTGTGCCTGTGACTTCAATTCTTGTATTAAAGAAAGTCCCCTCCCCGGAGGGGAAATTAAGACCGAGCTCGTCGAGGTCGTAAATCGGGGTGGGTCAACCGCCAATCCCTATTCCACCTCCTCAAGATGTTTCACAAAGTCACTGATCGTCTCGATGCCCAATTCTTCAGCCTGCTCACGGCGCATCATCAGGGCATAGGTATTCTCAAAACCAATAGGCGGCAGCCAGTTCAGATCATACTCCTGTTGGGTCTCTCTCTTCACATATTCATATACCTTTTCCGGGTCATTATCCAGCTCACGCACCGTGGCCGAATCCGCATCCAGAATCACATACAAACCCGTACCGGTATACTCAGGATAGAAATCAATCTCCTCATTGACCAGGGCATTAAAAACAATCTGAGTACCCGCCAGCCCGGTCCGCAAGCCCACAGTAAGATTGGTATAATTCTCTATCAGAAGCTTATACATGTGGGCCAGAATGAAGTGCTCCGTCTGCAACTTCCCGCCGATTTCAATATCCGGGGTGCCGGTCCGAACAACCGAAGTTTCAAATCCCTGCTGCTGCAGAAACTCTTCAGCTACCTTCGCTTCCTCCTGGCCACCGTAGTCAACTCTGTTATTTAATGCAATCATCTCATGGGTACTGATGCTTCCCGCCAGCTTATTAATGATGCCTTTCAGCTGAGGATGCTGCTGCAGCGTGGCGTTGCTTACTAGAGGCGCACAGTCATAAGGTGGGAAATAACGTCGATCATCCTTCAATACTTTCAAATCAAAAGCCTTGATGCGCCCGTCAGTGGAATAACCTACTATCACATCCACCCTTTTATTGGCCAGTGCTTCATACATCAGCGAGGCGTTCATCTCTACCGTAGGGATATCAAATCCATAGTGATCTTCGAGTCCACGGTAACCGTCGGGACGTTCCAGAAACTCGGGCGGCACCCCGGCCCGAAAGGCTTCGCCTCCAAAAAGGGAGGAAGCCGACCACGGCACGGCGATAATCAGGAAAAGGGCAATAGCCCAGGCCATGGTTTTCCAGAGGTGCCGGATGTTGTTCTCAATAATCCCCAGTATTTTGTCAAAAAACAGGGCCAGCAAGGCAGCGGGAAGGGCCCCTGCCATGATCATCACGCCGTTATTAAGGGCAATTCCGCGAAAGATAAATTCCCCCAATCCACCCGCACCGATCAGGGCGCACAAGGTTGCCACCCCCACATTGATCACCGTGGCCGTTCGTATGCCGGCAAAAATCACCGGCACGGCCAGCGGCAGTTCTACCTTTCGAAGAATCTGTCCGTCGGTCATGCCCATACCCCGTGCCGACTCCACAACAGCGGCATCCACTTCGTCAATGCCCGCATAGGTATTGCGGACGATGGGCAGCAGGGCATACAAGAAAAGCGCTACAATAGCCGGAACGGCACCGATGCCTAACAGGGGCAGCATGAAACCCAGCAAAGCTATGCTGGGGATAGTCTGAATCACCCCCACCGCTCCCAGTACGGGATTGGCCAGCTTGCGGTAGCGCGTACAGAGAATGGACAGGGGTACCCCTGCAAATACCGCGATAGCCAGCGCGATGAAGGTCAGTGCCATGTGCTCCATGGTCTGGTCAAGAATTTCTGCCTGGTTGGAAACCAGGAAATGCCACAGTTCAGCCATCACTGCCCTCCCTGAACTTGTTACGTATCACACGAAATGCTTCCAGGAGGCGGTCGGGATCAATGAATCCCAGTGTGCTACCTTCAGAATTTTCAACAGTCAGGGGCAGATCCTCTTCCATTCTACCTTCTCCGGAGGCTCCCAGCAAAGAGAAGAGCGAAGTGTTCTTGTCTACCGACTCACCGCTCTTTTCGCCTTCCCCGGGCACGTTACCTTCCGGTGTGAATCCGCTTTCCAAGACATCTCCCACGGTGATACTCATCAACTCGAGCTGTAGCCGGTGATTGTCAAAGAATGAACGAACAAAATCATCGGCCGGCTGAAAGAGCAGCTCCTTGGGCGTGCCGGTTTGCCGGGCTTTGCCCCGGTCCATCAGGCAGATACGGTCACAAAGATCAAATGCCTCAAAAACATCGTGGGTCACCAGGATGACCGTCTTGTTGATCTCCCTTAATAAGTTTTTGAACTCCTGCCGTACCTTCTCCTTGGTAATGGGATCGAGGGCACCGAAAGGTTCGTCCATCAGCAGCAGGTCGGGATCGCCTGCAAGCGCACGCGCAAGTCCCACGCGCTGCTGCTGCCCCCCGCTAAGGGAGTCCGGTTTACGGGCTGCAAATTTATCGGGCGGCATCCCGACAGGCTGAAGCAGTTCCCGGCTTCGTTGCTCTATGCGTTGCTCTTCCCATTTCAAGAGACGGGGGACTATCGAGATATTCTGTTCTATGGTATAGTGGGGAAACAGGCCGATGCTCTGAATGACGTAACCGATATTGCGACGAAGCTCTTCGGGCGGACGGCCGAGCATGGGTTCACCGTCAACCAGAATGCGCCCCGCGGTAGGCTCAACAAGACGGTTGATCATTTT
>DATFJD010000027.1:0-4292 GCA_035269475.1 Halalkalibaculum sp. | reverse complement strand
AGCTCTTTGGAGATATCTCCCACAGTGTACTTCAGGTGCAGCCAAACGATATAGGTTGCCATTACGTCTTCGTAGCAATAGTGCTCGATTTCATCCAGCTTGCCGTCATTGTACATGGTCAGCACCTCATTGCCTTCCCCGGTCTGCTTGAAGGGAATATCGATTAAATACCCGAGGTGCTTCAGCTTGGGCCAGGAACTTGCCCCGTAGTTGCTGAATTCATCGAGCAGGTCGACATTGTGGTTGCTGTACCGGTAGCGAATTTCACGATGATTCATGCGTGATGGCATCTGCAGCCCATGCTTCATAGCCCGGTAGGTGACAAGCGGCAAGTCAAAACCGCGTCCGTTATGATGGATAAGTCCAAAATCTTTGTAGGTGCTGAGGGCGTCAAAGAGTGTTTTTAATCCCTCTTTCTCATCTTCACCGTTCCAGCTTACTTTTTGTTTCGGCACCCCGTTATTTTCAATCCACAGGCCCACCCATGAAACCATACGGTGATACATAGGAGGCAGGAAGCCGGATTTGTTATGAGCCAGTTCCTCACCGGCCTGCAGCAAGAGGGCATCATTTTCTTCTTCCGGCTCGGTTATGACCGACCGTACAAATTCAAAATCCGGGACGGTTTCAACATCAAAAACAAAATACATAGTAAAATTTTATTCGGTTAATTCTCCTGCAATATTTTCCTGGAACAGTTCTTTGATCTCATCATCAGAAGAATAATTCCCAAGAAGATACATGATTTTAGTAAGCGTTGCTTCGGTTGTCATATCTTTTGCGCTGATAGCCCCGATTTCCCTGGCTTTTTTCCCGCTTTCATACTTTTCCAGTTCAACAGAATCGTAGGCAGCCTGAGAGGTAATAACCAGCAGGGTTCCATTATCAATACACTTCTCGAAAAACGGGAGTAGGTTTCCCTGCGCGGTAAGAGGAAAGTTGCCGCTGCCGAAGGCTTCGACGACCAGCACTCGGACTTCCGAAAAATCGATGTGATCGAGCATGGAAACTTTGAGCCCTGGAAAGATCTTCAGCAGGTAGACCTCATCACGGAATGTGGGCAGGCTTAGAAACGGCTTCCTGTTTTTCGGAAGGTGATGGTTGATGTCAATATGCAGCCCAATTTCGGCGAGCGGCGGGAAGTTCGGGGATGCAAAGGCGTCGAAGTCACCGATGCTCATTTTGGTCGCACGGTTTCCCCGGTAAACGAAGTCGTTGAAACAGATGGCAACTTCATTCAGGGAAAGGGTAGCCATCTCAATGGCGTTGATCAGGTTGCGGCGCGCATCACTTCGAATATTGCTCATGGGAACCTGGCTGCCCGTGAGAATCACCGGCTTGTTGAGGTTCTGCAAACCGAAAGATAGGGCGGAGGCTGTATATGCCAGGGTATCAGTGCCGTGAAGAATTACAAACCCGTCGTATTCTTCATAGCAGCCTGAAATGAATTTAATAAGGCGTGACCAGTGGTCAGGACTGATATCCGAGCTGTCTTCAAAAAAAAGCGGTTCAATCTCAATTTCAGCTATCTCGGAGAGTTCCGGGATTTCCTTATACATCAGCTCTGACCATTTTGAAGGGTCAAGCCTGGGTTCTCCATGAGTGATATCCATTGCGATGGTACCGCCGGTCTGGATGAGTAAAATATTTTTCATTCTAAGCAGGTGATTCTAAAATGCATGAGTATTTTGTTTTTGTAGCCAATAAATGCAAACCAATGATAAAAAAAATTGAACTCAAATCTTTTTTTCTATTACTTACCATTAGTTAGCAATCAAGCCGGGCTATGATGATCTTAAATGTTATACAAGTAATCAGAATTACGCTGCACTTTTCGATAGCCATTCCAGGATGTCAGCAGCTCAGGCTATGTTTCAACTTAATTTATATGAGGTAGATTATGAATGTGTATCAACCGTCAAGAATCAGAAATGTCGTACTGTTAGGCCATGCCGGATCCGGTAAAACTACGCTTTCTGAAACGATGCTTTTTGAATCCGGAACCATTCATCGTCGGGGTTCGGTATTGAACAAATCAACGACTTCCGATTACCATGAAATTGAAAAAGAAAAACAGAAGTCGGTGTTTTCTTCTTTCCTGAACCTGGATTGGCGAGGCAGCAAGATCAACCTGATTGATACGCCGGGAACGGCCGACTACGTGGGTGAAGTGATCGGAGCCTTGCGGGTTGCCGATACGGCCATCTTTACCCTCAACTCGGAATACGGGGTGGAAGTAGGGACTGATTCGCTGTGGAAGTATACTGAGAAATATCGCATACCCTCGCTATTTATTGTTAATAAGCCCGATTCCGAACAGTCAAACTTTCAGAATACAGTGGATATGGCCAAAGAGCACTTCGGAAGAGGGGTTGTAGTTGTGCAGTATCCTTTCAGCGAAGGAGATGATTTTCACGCTATCATTGATGTTCTGAAAATGACCATGTATGAATTTCCTGAAAAAGGCGGCAAACCGGACAAGCTGCCGATCCCCGACTCCCAGAAAGCGCAGGCCGAACTGCTTCATAACGAACTGGTGGAGGCAGTTGCCGAAAATGACGAGACACTACTCGACCTTTATCTGGAACAGGGCGAACTGACCGAGAGCCAGATGAAAGAGGGGCTCCAGAAATCCTTGCTGAGCAGGGACATTTTCCCCTTGTTCTGCTGCTCGGCAGAACGCAACATGGGTACCGGCAGGGTTATGGGATTTTTAGGTAATGTATCTCCAAATCCTCTGGAAGCCAATCCACCCGAAACGACAGACGGAGAAGAATTTCAGCTGAACGAGAATGGTGATCCGGTTATGTTTATGTTTAAGAACAGTGCCGAATCGCATGTCGGTGATTTACTCTATTTCAAAGTGTATGGCGGCAGCGTCAAGCCGGGACTCGATTTAATCAACAGCCGGAACGGCAATGGCGTACGCCTGTCAAGCTTGTACTTGACAAACGGTGAGAAAAGGATTGAAGTGAATGAGCTGAAAACGGGGGATGTGGGTGCAGCCGTAAAACTTAAGGATACCGGCGTAAATGACACCCTGCATGTTAAAGGACACGATGTGGAGCTTGAGCCGATTCATTTTCCGGATCCGATAATCAGAACGGCAATTAAGCTGAAAAAGGAAGGCGATGAAGACAAGCTCGGCAATGCCTTGCATCAGCTTCAGCGCGAGGATCCGTCGATGGAGGTAGAACACAGCCAGGAACTGCAGCAAATCATTATTCACGGGCAAGGAGAGGAGCACCTTTCGGTAATTGAATACGAACTTAAGAACCGGTTTAATCTTGATTTTGAATTTCACGAACCGCGTATTCCATACCGGGAAACCATTACCCAGGATGTCAGGACACATTATAAGCATAAAAAACAGTCGGGAGGTGCCGGACAGTTTGCCGAAGTGCATATGCTGATGGAACCAATTCGCGACAATATGCCCGAGCAAAGTGACCTGAAGGTCCGTGATGTTCAGGAAATTGACCTTGAGTGGGGCGGTAAGCTTATTTTCAGGAACTGCATAGTGGGCGGCGTGATTGACAACCGCTTTATGCCGGCTATTCTCAAAGGCATCATGGAGAAAATGCAGAACGGACCTATGAGCCAATGCCGGGTACGTGACTTGCGTATCTCTGTATACGACGGTTCCATGCACTCGGTGGATTCGAATGACGCGGCATTTAAAACGGCCGCTCTCATGGCCTTCCGTGATGGGTTTATGCAGGCGAAGCCAAAGCTGATGGAGCCGGTATATGAAATAGAGGTGACCGTCCCTGCCGACTATATGGGTGACGTGATGAGCGATATCAGTACGCGGCGCGGCCAGATCCAGGGAATGGATGCTGAGGGCTCAATACAGAAAATCAAAGCCCAGGTACCGCTAAAGGAGCTTGACCATTATGCCACGCGCCTTAAATCCATGACGCAGGGAAGAGCTTCTTATACCCGCAAGTTTTCTCATTATGCTCCGGTTCCTCACGAAATGCAGCAGCATATTGTAGATGAAACTATGGCGCTGGAAGAAGTAGGGTAAAAAAAGTGCAGTAAGTTTATAAAAAGTGACAATCCGAAAACATGCCAAGACTTCAAAGACTTGGCATGTTTTATTCAGAGCTAATTTTATTTTCGATATAATTCACGTACCTGCGGGGCAACTCAAAAGGCCGCATTTCAGGAACAGGGGGGAAGCGTGGAATCATCTCCTGCTGCGGGCGCTGAGGTTGCAGGTCGGGTGTCCAGATAAAACCATCGAGCTGACGCTTTGCCGTCTGTTCGCTTTGGGGGAGATAGGAACC
>DATFJD010000026.1:0-2410 GCA_035269475.1 Halalkalibaculum sp. | reverse complement strand
CCTCCCTGCCGTTCGAGGTTGATCAGGCCTGAATTTACTCTAAGGGAAGAGCGGAAGTTATTAGCCCATCGGTGATCGAGCTTGCCCGAAAGCAGGGTAAAGCGGTTCCGGCCGGGTATGGTTTCGCTTATCCCCAGCTGGGGGACATTCAGCAGGTTGTCTTTAAGGTCAAAAATCTGTTCTGCGTTTATATAAAAGAAGGTCCGGTCTTTGACAATGGGCCCGCCCGCGCCAAATCCAAACTGGTGCCGCCGAAATCCTTCCTTGACCTGGTTGCCGCTCAGGTCCCGCTGGGCAAAGCCGGTTTCTGCATCCAGCGGCTGCCCGGGACGTACCACGTAGAAAGCTTCGCCGCGCAATTCATTGCTGCCCGACTTCGTGGTGATATTAAATACTCCATTTCCCGAAAGGCCGTATTCGGTAGAGTAGTTATTGGTCAGCACGGTCACGTTTTGTACGAAACCGGAGGGGATAGGAAACTTAGGCCCGCCCAGGAATTGCTCATTGTTATCCATGCCGTCAATGAGATAGTTGGTGTAGAGCGAATTTGCCCCATTGATGCTTACGCTGGGGGCCTCCGGGAAAAAACCGGTAGCCGGCACCACATTGGGCAGCCGGTATAACACCGAATTGATATCGCGCGCCTCCATGGGCAGCTCTTCCAGCTCTTCGGTATTCAGCTCGGAAGCCACCTCGGCATTGATGGTATTGATGCGGGTGATGGGTGCCTGAACGGTAATTTCGTCCAGTTCAACCGTTCGTTTGGCGGAGAGCACCATAGTTATGCTTCGCACCGTGGTAGAACGCAGCTGCAGGGGATCGGTTACCAGCCCGTAGTATGCTTCGGTTTCCGGTATGGAAACGGTGTATTCGCCCGAAGTGCTCAGGTTAGTGAAACGGGCTTTCCCCTGTTCGCTGGTAGTCGCACGTTGACTAAAGCCGATCGAGCTGTTAGTGAGCGTCAGTTCAATATTTTGTATCGGGTCGCCGGTAAGCTTCTGAAAAACCGTTACCTCCAGGCCGGCCTGGGCAAATGTCTTTGAGGTAAATAATGCGCAAAAAGCTACTAGAAACAACAGTATTCGTTTCATGTCGATGGATGTCTGATTTAAGATAAATGTGGACAGGAGAGGCGCTGTGAGGGGTGCCGGGCCACAGCGTTTCCATTAGGTGGTATTATATTACGGTCACCGGATCCATCGGGGAGGGGCGCGAAGCAATTGGGTGGAAAGGGTGGGCCAGCTCGGTAAGCGGCTGTTGAGTTGTTTGCCCGGCACTGACATAAGGCCGATAATGCTGCGTATTTTTTCAATGAGCCGCAGCAGAGCCTTGCTGAATCCGTGCCTTCCTGTAAAAGCTTTGAGGGAGGCATAATTGTCGATATCACTGTGCGGTTCAAGCAGTGTTACCGAGAAGTTGTCTCCGGCATGCTCTAGAATAGAATGCAGCAGCCTGTTCGAATTCCAGGGCAGCTTACGAAAGGCGGGGGCGCTAAACGCTTCCCGGCTGTAGCCCATCAGCCACGTTCCGCCGTCCTCGGCAGGGCCCAGGACAATATGTGCTTTCTCTTCGCTTAATAACTCTTTGGCGTGAAGGATATGAGCGCTTTTCAATTCGGGCGTGTCATTACCCACGGCTATCACATAACGGTAGCCCTTGCTAAATACATAGGCAAAAGCGTTGGCCAGGCGATCGCCAAAAGTGTTGCCCCGCTGCAGTTTTTCGTCAACCTCATATACCGGCAGCCCGGTTTGCCTGAGCTGCTGATGGGTATGCTCAATCAGGGAGCGTGCCACGCGAACATTCTTACGCCGGTTTTTTTCACCGACAAACTGTTTGCGGGCCCCCTCGGCTTTGGCCGAACGGGAGAAAAACAATACCGCTGTATGATGGTTCTCAGGCCGCATTATGCAGGGTTTGAAGTATTAACACCGGGTTGATATAAAATTTGCAGGACTACAAGTGTAATCAAAGTTTTAGAAAATTAATTTCTCCGCTTCCATTTCAGTAACTTTTTCAAAAGCCGGCGCCACCGGTTTGGCATTGGGTATCACTCGTGCAAATACCGCTGCGCCTGCTACGCCATAGCAAATCATGTGTTCATGACGCCTTGAAATATCATGGTCTTACCTAACTTACGGTAAAAACTTGAAAATGGGTTGAATTCGCATTCAGGGAGGCGTTGATTTTATTTTTAAGAAACCGGGCGGTTATTATCAGCTTATTCAATCAACCAACTGCCTGCATCACAAAGTGAATCTCAAAATCATTACGAAACCGTAGTCTTGTCTTCGATAGTAGGGGTATGGCAGATAGTCTACATGAAGCTGCAAATTAATTCCTAAATCACCGGGAGGCAATGGTGCCTAGATGTCCGGAATTACCCGGTAAAGCAGATGCGAGCTGCATC
>DATFJD010000025.1:0-2669 GCA_035269475.1 Halalkalibaculum sp. | reverse complement strand
TGCAGTTTCTCATACTCTTCCGATAAGCTGACGTTCGAGGTGGTTCTTCCATCCGTGTTGATACTCAGCGATAAGCCTTTCTCAAACAGCTTGTCAATGGTATGGTCACTATAAGTGTCGTAAACATTCGTTTGGATATTGCTGGTGGGACAAACTTCCAGGTGTATGTTCTTCTCTTTCAGGTCGTCCAGGAGATCAAGATCCTCGAAACTTCTTACCCCATGACCGATGCGTGCAGGCTGCAGTTTTTCAAGGGTCTCCCTGACGCTTTCAGGTCCGCAGGCTTCCCCGGCGTGAGCCGTTCGGTGAAGGTTGTGCTCTTGTGCAAAACGGTAAGCGGCAATATGTTCGTCAAGTGAGAAGCCTTTTTCATCGCCGGCCAGATCGAGGCCTGCAACGGGGCTTTCTCTATATTCTTCAACTAATTTAGCGGTCTCCATGCTCTGAGCTTCCGAAAAATATCTCAGATTACACAAAATCAGGTTCAACTGAGTAGCGGTTCCGGTGTTCTCAAGGGTTTTCAATACGGTTTCAACAATGGCATGGGGCTGCAATCCATTGCGGGTATGCAGCAAGGGTGCAAAACGAACCTCGGCATAAATAACATTATCCTCTTCCAGCATACCGACTAGTCCCTCTGCCGCCAGTTTCAGGCTGTATTCGGTCTGAAGCAAATCGACCTGTTTTTCCACTCTCTTCAGGTAATCATTGAGGTCAGTGCATTTAGGAGGGGCTACAAAGGCGTTAAAGAACTCCTGCCTGCTTATGGAAGGATCCAGTTTACGTACGGCATCATAACTTAGGGAAGAATCAAGGTGAAGGTGCAGTTCCGTCTTTGGTAACCGGTTTATATCCATATAATCATTTCGGTATTAGCCGATCCGGGTTAAATATTAGTGTTGATTTCTTTCTTTGGCTGAATTCTAATCAGTAAAAACAAGCAAGAGGCAGATAGCTTTGCTACATCTATCTGTCGAAAGCCGGTGGATCAGTCAGCTCCCCTGAATTAAGATGCAGTATGGTAAAATAAAAAAGACCTCCGCGAAGAGGCCTTTTTAAAACGTAAAATAATTTAAATTCAGGATTCGGACTCCGGTTCAGCTTTGGTCTTTTCCTTGGTCTCTTCAATAGATCCCAGGAGATCCTCAGCTTCCTTGATTAAGTCTTCCGCCCTCTGCCGGGCATCTTCAACAACCAGGTCGCCTTTCTTTTTAGCATCCGATATCGCTTCTTTTTCGTCAGAAAGCTTATCTATAAGATGTGTCAGTTCATCAAGATAATTGCTTAATCGGTAGGAAAGGACATCCCTTGTGTTGCTTCCTTTATCGGGAGCGTAGAGCAAGGCGATAACCGAACCCACTAAAGCGCCGGATAACAGTCCCAATGTAAAGTCTTTGGATTTACTCATAATAATACCTGCTTTTTAATCTTTTGTATCAGTTAATTCGAATAACTCTATGCTTTTACTATTGTTATAACAAGAATATAAGCTCTTTTATTATTACTCTAATATGCAATTTCGTACGCATTTTTGAAAACAAAGTTAATAAAATTCTATGAAGCTTTTTAACTTTACAAGGCAAACAGCCGGCAGCAATTAATCGATCCTGCTAGCCTGCTTGTTCTTTTGCCTGCTCTTTAATGGCATCCCGCCGCTGCTTGCTGATGCCCATTACAAATACCGGTACCACATAGAGGGTGAGTATGGACCCGAAGAAAAGTCCACCGATTACCGTCCTTGCGAGCGGTGCCCAGATTTCCGATCCGGTTCCAAGGCCGATAGCCAGTGGAATCATGGAGCAGATCGTGGTAAGGGCAGTAAGCAAAATGGGACGCATTCTTCTCTTGCAGGCCTCAATGACGTTATTGTACAGGGAGTCGGAATATTGGTTATTTTTGGTGTAGATGTGCATGTAATCTACCAGTACAATCCCGTTATTAACGATAATTCCTACAAGCATGAATATTCCTATAAAGGCGGTTGCCCCGATCGGGGTATTGAAAATGAACAGTCCCGCAAAGGCGCCAAAGAAGGCCAGGGGTATGGTAAAGAAGATCACAAAGGGATCGCGGAAATTCTCAAACAGCGAGGCCATGATCATGTAGGTTAAAGCGATGGCAGCCAGCAGCGCCCATAATACTTCCGAAGCGCCTTCGTCGGCATCGCTGGTTGAGCCGGTAAACTCATAGCGGTAACCGTCGGGCAGAATAACTTCACGCTGGATAACATTGATAATCTGTTCCCGGTATTCATTTGCATTGCCATCTACTTCAACATTCACATCAAGCACGGTTTGCCGGTCTCTGCGTTCGATGCGCTCAAGTCCTTTAACGCTTTCAAAATGACCGAGCGCGGCAACCGGTACGCGCTGGCCGTCAACCTGTATCAGTTCGAGATCAAACAGCTGCTCTCGGTTGGTGATGACCGATTTTGATACCCTCACTTCGATGGGTACTTCGCGCCCCTGATCCCTGAAAAATCCTACGCGCGTTCCCTGGGCCTGTGTTTTCAGGGAATTGGCAACTTCGTTTAATGAGCTGCCCATTTGGCTTATTCGGTTTCTATCAACAATATACTGAAGCTCGGGCGTGGGAGAGGTTCTGCCGTTATCTACGGAAATGACATCCGGATCCTGCATCAATACATTTTCGATTTTGTTAGATATGGC
>DATFJD010000024.1:0-2118 GCA_035269475.1 Halalkalibaculum sp. | reverse complement strand
TGCCATCTGCCAGCGCAAATGTGGTGGAATAGTTTAGTGCTATCTTGCCGGGGTCCCGCTCCGTAATGACTTCTGAAAGGCGCGCCCACTGGTCGGGTTGCTCTTCCTTGTTCCACGCCGTTTTGAAAAATTCACCTATATCATACCGGGCAACCGCAAGGCGCTCTACTGTTTCTCCGTCATCAAAAAACACAAGAATGGTACGTCTTCGGGCTGACTGCCAGGTTGCCGGCAGCATAGTTTTAATAACCGGGTCTTCATTGTACTCTCGTGCAATGATAATCCACATATCAATATCTTCCCGGCGCATCAGTTCAGGAATCACATTATCCAGGCGATAATTCAGCCAGTTGTTTTGAACCTCAGCACGTTTCTGCATGTCCAGGATTAGGGGAGGCGACTGGCTGAAGGCTGAAGAACTGACAGCAAAGAAAATGAATAGAAAAAAGTAAATTGAATTTTTGAAAAGTTTCGCAAATGAAGTATGATTGTGTCCCATTAGTTATTAAGTAAAATTAGTAATGTTTTTGTAGCTTAACTCTTCAATAAATTAGGCTAGTTAATAAAAGTTAATACAAATTTGTCAGCTATTTAATAAAAAAGCCACTAACTTAATAGCCCGTTCTTAAACAAAATTATAGAGACCCATGGATACATTGACCGATATTGCCGTTCAAAAAGCAGAACAGAGTCGTCTGGCTGAAGTAGATCTTGATAATCCCGGGTTCGGCAAGGTTTTTACCGACCATATGCTGGAGATGGAGTACAGAGATGGCGAGTGGAAACAACCGGTTATTAAACCTTACGGTCCTATACAGATTACCCCTGCACTTTCTACACTGCACTACGGGCAATCGGTTTTCGAGGGTACAAAAGCCTATTACATAGACGGTGAAACCGTTAACCTGTTTCGACCGGAGAAGAACTATGAGCGGATGGTGAATTCCTGCGAAAGACTATGCATCCCGAAAATTGATCGTGAGACCTTTTTAGAAGGCATCAGGCAGCTGGTTAAGCTCGATCATAAATGGGTGCCCGAAAAAGACGGGAATTCGCTCTACATCAGACCCTTTGCCTGCGCATGGGATGCACAAGTTGCCGCGAAAGTATCTGACACCTATCGCTTCTATATCATACTGTCGCCGGTCGGTTCATACTATAATGCCCCGGTACGATTGATCACCTCCCAGAATTATGTTCGTGCCGTCGAAGGCGGCTTCGGCGAAGCTAAGACAGCAGGTAATTATGCTGCCAGTTTTTATCCGGCTCGTAAAGCCCAAAGCATGGGTTTCAGCCAGGTATTATGGCTTGATGCATTTGAGCATGAATATGTGGAAGAGGTAGGGACCATGAATATTTTCTTTTTTATCGATGACGTCCTGATTACCCCACCCTTGGGCGGTACTATTTTGCCGGGCGTGACGCGAGATTCCGTGCTGAAGCTGGCCAGAAGCTGGGATATGAATGTTGAAGAACGAAAAATCGGCATGACTGAAGTGATGGATGCCGCCAATTCCGGCAAGCTTCAAGAAGTTTTCGGCGCCGGCACTGCTGCGGTTATTGCGCCCGTAAAAGAGATCAGGCATCACGGGGAGCTGATATCTATCCATGAAGATGGAAGAGGCCCTGTCGGACAGAAACTCTATGACACGATATACGGCATTCAGCGCGGCAAGGTTGAAGACCCCTTCAACTGGACCCACCATATTACGGTTGGCTGAGATGGTCAGGAATTATGATGCTGTGTCTGAAATATTAGCACCAACCCTAAGGAGTTTTGCTCTCGCCGAACCGGCTTGAAATATAGTAGTACTCCAAAGACCTAAAGGGATTTTTCCGAAGGAATTCCATTGGAGCTCCTGAAAAATGTCTTGGCACAACTCCTTCTGAGCTATGTTCTTTCAGGTCGGTTAAATCTTCAGAACTCTAAAATCCTGCATCTTTAGTCCACGAAGCCTCAGCGCAGTGGACCTGCATCCTGAACCCTGTCAATATCCCTTATCTCTATCAACCACATTACGCAGCTCTATGCCTGATAAAGCCCTTTTATAGTTATCCACGATCTGTTCGGCTACTTCTCCCGGCGGGGTTAGGCTGGAAACATGGGGCGTGATCATG
>DATFJD010000023.1:0-3897 GCA_035269475.1 Halalkalibaculum sp. | reverse complement strand
TTGGCCACTATTTTCCTGATTTTTGTGGGAGGCTTGGTACGCGCTGCCGGAGCCGGGCTTGGCTGCCCTGACTGGCCCAAGTGCTTTGGTATGTGGATACCGCCAACTACGGCAACGGAACTTCCAGCCGCTTTTGACCCTTCTCAGTTCAACGTCTTTAAGACCTGGACGGAATACATCAACCGACTGATTGGAGTGGTCATCGGTTTTCTCATACTTTCCACTTTTGTTTTATCATTCAGATATCGAAAAAGCAGGCCGGCGGTATTTTACAGCTCGGCTACGGCTTTTGTGATGGTTCTGTTTCAGGGTTGGCTTGGAGGCCAGGTTGTTTTGACAGGCCTGAGTGAGTGGCTTATTACTGTTCACATGATACTTGCAATGGCAATTATGGCTGTTCTGTTATATGCTGCCTATAAGGCAACCAGTGAATTTCTGTCTGTTGAATTATCCAATAACATTAGAAGAGGGCTATTCTGGACGGGCATTGTGTTGTTGATTTTTACACTGGGACAGACAGTACTGGGCACCCAGGTAAGGGAGGCTGTAGACTTGGTAAAAAATGCCAACCCAACTTCGCCGCGCGAGTCCTGGCTCGACCTTATCGGCTCCATAGATGAATACCACAGAACCTTATCCTGGTCGGTATTCTTGCCCGGCTTGCTGATCGGCTATCTTGGGGTATGGAAATCCGGTTCAAATTTAATAAGCAAGTTAAGCTTAGCCATTGTTGGCGTTATACTGTTCCAAATAGCATTAGGTGCCGGGCTTTATTATCTCGGGATGCCGCCTGCATACCAGGTCTTTCACCTGGTTGGAGTAGCCATATTGATCTGCCTGGAATTTTTACTTCTGCTGGTTGTGAAAAACAAGTGAGCCGGGAAAGAAAAGGTGTGCTTGAATATCACTAGTATCCTATGGAAAAATAAGCTTATGTTACTTCGCTCAACAAAAATGCAGCGTCACCTCTTCGGCAATCGCTGCATTAATCTAGTTAGATGTTCAGTAGTAAAAATCTAAAAAGAAGGCACCGGCAATTCTCTGAACATGGTATCGAGCATGGTAAAGCCTACCAGTAGGGCCAGGAACACAAAAGAAGCTATAAGAAGCATGGTGTTGAACTTCTTGTCCCAATACAGCTGCATGAAAAACATTGCTACAAGCGTGGCCTTGAAAACAGCAACAGCCATGGCTACGATAATGGACCATGGATCAGGCAGAGCCAGGTAATGAACTGCAACAGTTAGTATGGTAAGGATAAACAATCCTCCCGCAACCGAAAGTAACGTTTTGTCTGTTGAAATATGATGTCCGCTCATTAGATCAGAGTGATTTAATTATTAGTCAATTAGATAAAATAGTGGGAATAGGAATATCCAGATGATATCCACCAAGTGCCAGTAGAGTCCGGTAATCTCAAGCGGTGTATAATACTCGCTATCATAGGCATTGTTAGCCGCCTTTTTAACCAGCCATATCATTAGTCCGATCCCTATAATTACGTGAATGCCGTGCAGGCCTGTCATCAGGTAGTAGAGGCTGAAAAATATGTTCGCCTTGGCATGGTCGATTCCCTCAAAGGCATAAAACTGACCGGGGAAAATACCAATCTCAAACTTGTGCGTATATTCAAAATACTTAATTACCATGAAGACGAAGGCAAGAGCTATGGTAATGCCCAGGTTTATGATAATATTTTTCTTCTGGTTCTGCTGGGCGGATTTGATCGCCATGGCTACGGTTAAACTACTGCCGATAAGAACGAGGGTATTGACCCCTCCCCAAAGCGTGTTGAGTTCTTCCGATGCAAGCGTGAAAAGTTCAGGGTACCAGGCCCGGTATACTATATAAGCTGCGAATAAACCGCCAAAGAAAAGGATTTCTGTTACCAGAAATATCCACATCCCGAATTTAGCCGCATCAAACTGCTGATCGGAATCAACAAAATGATGTTGCACGTGGCTGGCGTGCGATTTTGCGCTTGAATGATTTGCCATGATTTACGTTCTGTTTATCAGTTTAAATTAATTTTCTGCTTCTGCCTTCTTGTCGATCTTTGCTGAATGCTCTGCATCATGTCCGTTACCCGACTGCACCAGGCCCAACTGAAAATCAGCCATAGGCTTATGGTAATCATAGGGGCCGTGAATCATGACGGGCGTATGTTCAAAATTATGGGGCGGTGCGGGTGAAGGTATTTGCCATTCGGTAGCCCGGCTTCCCCATGGATTGGCAACGGTCTTCTTGCCGTAAAAGATGGAGTGAATAAAGTAGGCGATAGCCATAATAAAGCCGATGCCCAGTATGAAAGATCCAACCGTAGAAATCTGGTGGAAGGATTGAAACTGATCGATATAGTTAAAGTAGCGTCTCGGCATTCCCTGTGAGCCCATTACAAACTGCGGCAGGAAGGTGACGTTGAAACCGACGAATATCAGGAAACAGGCAATCTTTGCCAGCGTCTGGTTATACATCACGCCAAACATTTTGGGCCACCAGTAGTGCAGGCCCGCCATGAATGCCATCACCATGCCGCCTACCATAACAAAGTGGAAGTGTGCTACAACATAGTAGGTATCGTGCAGGTGAACATCGATTGCAATGGTTGCCAGGGCAATTCCCGTAAGGCCGCCAACAGTAAACAGGAAGAAGAAGCCCAGGACATACAGTAAAGGCGTATCCAGTTTTATGGACCCTTTGTACATCGTCGACAGCCAGTTGAACATTTTAATGCCGGTGGGTATACCGACGAGGAAAGTCAGGAATGAAAAGACCATGGAAGCCAGGGAGGCCTGACCGGAAACGAACATGTGGTGGCCCCATACCAGGAAGCCGATAAAAGCTATAGCCAGTGATGAGAGCGCGATAGCCCAGTATCCAAAGATGGTCTTTCTGGAAAAGGTTGAAATAATTTCAGAAACGATCCCGAAACCGGGTACAATCATGATATACACGGCCGGGTGGCTGTAGAACCAGAAAAAGTGCTGGTAAAGAATCGGGTCTCCGCCCAATGCCGGGTCAAAGATGCCTATACCCAGAATTCTCTCCATGCCAACCAGAAGGATGGTAATGGCGAGAACCGGTGTTGCAAGTATCTGGATGATGCTGGTGGCATACAAACCCCAGCAGAATAACGGTAATTTATCCCAGCTGAGTCCGGGCGCCCGCATCTTGTGTATCGTGGTAATAAAGTTTACACCGGTCAATATGGAAGAGAAACCGATTACAAAAACCCCAAAGGTCATTGCAGTCACGGCACCTCCCGTAGATGAAGAATAGGGGGTATAGAAAGTCCATCCGGTATCAATACCACCTGCAAGAATGGAGTAGATGGAGATTGCCGCCCCGGCCATATATAAATACCAGCTCAGCAGGTTCAGCCTGGGGAAGGCTACATCCTTAGCCCCGAGTTGTATGGGTAAAATAAAATTCCCTAAAACTGCTGGCACCGAGGGCACCAAAAACAGGAAAATCATTATGGACCCGTGAAGGGTAAAGAGCTGATTGTAGGTATCCGCTTCAATAAATGTCTGAGCCGGTGTCCACAACTCCATGCGGATGCCCAGGGCCATGACTCCTCCAAGTAGAAAGGCAACGGTAAGTGACATCAGGTAAAGCAACCCAATGCGCTTGTGGTCGAGGGTTGTTAGCCATGACCAGATGCCCTTTTCGGCATTCAGGTAATTGTCTTTCAGATACTCAACCGGCTTATACCGTTGGACCTGTACTTTTTTGGATAAATTAGAACTTGCTTCTGCACTTGCCATATTAATTCAGCGTCTTTATGTATTCGATAATTGCATTAATTTGCTCGTCATTTAACTGGCCCTGGTAGGCAGGCATGACGGGCTGGTACCCTTCAACAATCACGTCATTGGGGTTTAAAATAGAAGATCG
>DATFJD010000022.1:0-2979 GCA_035269475.1 Halalkalibaculum sp. | reverse complement strand
AACTGATAAGAATAGGGAAGGGATTTTTTAGTCAGGCAGTTGATTCAGCATTAAACGCATCCGTTCGATTTCTGTTCTTTGATCCACCTGAATATCAGATGCGAGGCGAAAGGCCTGCTCATCCTGTGCGGCACCATCGGTGCCGAAAAGATTGGTAACCATATGTACAGCTCCGGAGTGATGCTCAATCATATATTTTAGAAATAGCCGGTCAAAAGCTAAGCCTTTGGCATCGGCCAGTTCCTGAATCTGTTGATCGGAGAGAACTCCTTTCATCTTTTTGTACATAGTATAGGGCTTGCCGGATATTTCGACCATGAGATTAAGGCCTTCAATTTCGATCTTGGGTACGGGCTGATCACGGTCTTTCAACCACTGCTGCATCGTGGCAATTTCATCTTTCTGTGCGTTGATGATGCGGGCAGCCAGTCGTTGTATATCTGCACTGGCGTTATTTTCCGGGGCCAGGCGCGACATGACCAGAGCCTGTGCATGGTGGGCGATCATGCCCGTCATGAATTTTACATCGGCCTGTGTGAACGACATCTTCGAGCTGTCTATACGAGCCCAGTAAAGTTCTTCCAGCTCCGCTTTATCTTTTCCCGATGCCGGTTCAGTCGTTGTGGCATCAGTCGTGGAATTAGATTTTGTGCTTTCAGTGCTTTTGCACCCCGTCATTCCAATAAAAAGAAACGCAGCGGATATGGCAAAAAGGGCTACGGCAGATGACTCCTTAAAAAAATTTTGCATCACGTTACAGACAAGCCAATGATTAGGGTAATTTTACTTGTTTCGCTTATTAACGTGATTATAAATTCAATATTACAAAAATACCAATTTCATTTGTTAAAAGACGTGTTAGTGGGTGAGGTGTGAGTCTTGAGATATGAGTCTTGAGATGGGAGAAAGCATGAAAGAGAAAGTTTGGTAAACTCACGTTTACAGGTCTTGGAGTTGTAGGCAAGTGGGTACATCGCCGGGATGAAGGCGAGTGGTTGTAATAACACACCGATGAGTTTATCAGAAGTAAATATCGCTCTTCATGGATCTTTGTTATTACCTTGCCAAACTCCGGCGATGTCTTGCCGAACAAATCCTAACCGGTGCATTTTGCGGTACTTTTGTGCGCCAAAAGTACCATTAGAACTAAATACTATTTCTCAATTTAAAGTAACAGTCATACTTTTTGTAGCGGTAATCCGATAAAATATCTCGGAATCTTATTACGGGTACGAAATCTGACAACATAACTCTCCCCTTATTCAAAGGTTACTATGCGCTTATAGCGGCTCTGCTTGAACGCCATTGCAGCTGCCTGGTTGGCATATTCTTCGCCGGCACAGTCGTATTGAAAATGTATATTACCGCTTAAATCTATATTGAGATCCTGACCGTTATAATCATCCGTATTCCCGATTAATACCGAACCGTTAATGGTAGGTGTGCCTTTCCCGTCGAGACTATAAGCATTTTCAAAAATTACCAGCCCGTTGAATTGAAAATTACCGGCCAAGTCAAGAATGGTGCCGTCTTCCTCAAGGGTGAGTTCACCGTTCGATCGTACAACCATAATGCCATAGCCTTCAGATATACCGCCGGTGAGCTTGGCTTCATCATCTACAAAAAAGACGCCCGGATTGTCTTGTGTACCCATATCCCCTTTATACTCCCCGGTTATATGAGTTACATCACTTAATTCGGACAAACGTGCAATCAGCTCATCGGTCGGGTCATACTTGATGTCGGTATTAAGAGCCAGGGCGGGATCGCCTTCGATAGCATCTTTATCCTGCAGTTGCTGGGTGCCGCTGTTGGCATCATCGTAGGCAGTCTCGTTGTTGGCCACAAGGCCGGGCTTATTTTCTGCACAGCTGGCATTGTTACCGTTAATAGTGGCACTACCGTTGGTGCTAACTTTGGTGTACTCGCTTGCAAGAGTCAAGGCCCCTTCGAATTTCGGTACCAGGTCAATCTCATTTTTGGTGTATACGCTTTCGATGTGAGCTGACTTTCCCAGGTCTTCGCCGTAAGCAGTTATGGAGGTAATTCTCAAAGAATCGATGCCGAAGAAATTCGGATTATCGTGAAAATAGTCCACATAAAGCTTCACCTGCTGACCTTCAACATCAGGATACCAGGGATTGGAAGCATCATGGTTTTTAGCCCAGTCCGAATCTTTGTTCATCTCCTGAAAAGCCATCTGAATAGCGGTGTGCGCCCTGTTTTTAGCCTGGGTAAACTCGGCATAACCCACATTATTCTTTGTAATAGCACTAACCTGGCTTTGCGTACCCAGTGATACAAAACCCAAAGAAATCAATACTCCTGCACAAATAATCAGCATTGCGCGTCCCATAACATCACCCTCTGTATTATTAAATTAGTCAATTTTAGCCGGCCGCTTATTATTAGCCTCTAGCTTTAAGCCGGGCTTCCGCCAACGTATCGTATCTACATTTCAACAGGCAAAGCAGATACTCCCTAATTCTGCTTTACTTTTGTTGAGGGTATGACGACCGAATTCAGGTTTGGTTACAACTATAAACCGATTCAAAGCATTCTTATCATCTAGACCAATTAAGTTTTGTCTTTTTGAGGCAAATTAGAGGCTATAGTTTTTAAATGCCCTTCAGAATTAAATAAATTATCAAGCAAGCTATTGGTAACAGCAACTACTTCTTGTTACCCTGTTATCAGTTATTTACAAATCCCTTACCAGCATTTATGTATGTTTATGTTGCCATCTCAGCAAATAGTTTCAACATCAATAAAAACCAGTCTCACATGAAACGGATTTTAGCTGCCGCAATAAGTTCAATATTGTTTTTAGCACTGGGCTTGCAAATGCCTCTTTTCGCCCAGAGCACAGAGACACAGCAAGAACCCAGCCATAAAGATCTTCCACTGGATGCCGAGAGATCGGTTTCCCTGAATACGGCCGAGGGAACCTGGCTATCTCTGGATGTACATCCAAGCGGG
>DATFJD010000021.1:0-2685 GCA_035269475.1 Halalkalibaculum sp. | reverse complement strand
ACCAGGCTTGTAGAAAGAAAACGCTCCATCACATTATATGTTAACCGTGCGGGAGTGGCATCAGGATGCTCTTCATCGACTACAATGTTCCTGAAACCCTCTTTTATGAGCTTAAGGTGATGATTAAGTTCGCCACGGTCGGGTTTTACAATACCCCTGACTACTGCCAGGTAGGAGCGCTTAGGCTGGTGATTCTTGAACTGCTCAAAAAGATGGCGATAGGCTTCACCTGTTTTTGCAAAAACCATCAGTCCGCTGGTATAGCGATCGATGCGGTGGGCGGTATTCGCATCGGTATAAGCTGATTCTTCAAAATACTCTTTGACCAGGTCCAGCATATTCAGCACGCTGCTGCCCGGTATGGGCACGGCCAGCATACCGGCCGGCTTGTCTACTACAAAGAGTTCGGCATCTTCGTAAATAACGGAAAACCCATAATCATCCTTTGCAGCCATAGGCAAACCGCAAAAAATTAAGTTAGAGGGTCAGGTATTTATAGGTAAGCTATGCTTCTACATCATGTACTTCTTTAAGGATAGCTTTAGCATTGGCATCCTTGTCCTGCATAACCCTGTGCTGCAGGTTGGTAATTATTTCTTGTTGAGCTTTATCAAAAGCTTCTTCTTTTGCCTCTTTTTCATTACCTGTTCTAATCAGGTCGTAAATATCATCAGCCCTGACGATACTGTAGAGCTTATCTTCGTTAAATGCATGAGAGCGCAGGTCTTCATATTCCTGAAACAGTCGCGGAAAATCTTCACTGTCGTCAGCTTTGGAAATTATCTCTACATCGCCGGGCCCTTCTGCACTTAAAGGAGTTTTACACAGGTAGAAAAAGTTATGCTTGTAGTTCATAGTCCAAACTTATTCGATTATTTGAATAATTTAAGTTTCTGATGTAATGTAAGTAAAATTTGAAAGATCTTCTTAATGCTAATTCACTAAATAGGTCTGCAATTTCAATCTGAATGAGAAAAGTTCATATTTAAAAATAAACACTATTACCGCAGATAGAAACAAAAAAGATAAGTTTTCTTAGACTGTTTGCTTGTAACTCATCGTTTCCGGGAGATAACCCTCTTTTTATTGAATGGTAATTTTTAGTTCAACGTTATTTAAATTCAGAAATTATTTAACTGATGTGACCATTTTTTTAGAATCATCATAAAGTAATTACCGTCATATTAAATAGAAGGGCGGATAATTAAGTTCTTATTTAGGTTAATTAAAGTTTCGAGATTCAGTAGTTAATGGGATTTGATATTGCGATCACCTTACTTGTTTTATTAATAGCTTTCGTAGCGTTGATTTTTGGACTCCCGACGCCATACTTCTCATAGCTGTAGGGGTGGTCACTGCCGCTGGAGTTATCAACCTCGATCAAGCTGTTAAACAATTCGGGAACACCACGATTGTCGCACTTGGCTCTCTATATGTAGTTGCAGCTGCTCTTCGCAATAGCGGTACGCTAGATCGTGCCAGTGAATTAATCCCTGGCAAAGGCAATGGAAGTAAGCGGAGCACCTGAAATGATAGGTAACGGCATGGTGAACCTTACCTCTGCCTTTGGACCGAGGATTTTGCTGGCCGGCTTGGTAATTGTTACTGCGATGCTTACCGAAACCTTAACCAATAACGTTGCTATTGCATTTATGTTTCCTATTGCCCTGTCTGTGGCCCAATTGTAAGGTCTGGAACCCCGGCCTTTTATCATCAGCATTACCGTGATTTCTTCCATGGCCCTGATCATCCCTACCGGTTGCCAGACAAATCTAATGATTTATGGACCGGGTAATTATAAATTCACTGATTTTTTCAAGGCAGGCTTTCCACTTGCTGTGGTATTATGGATAGTAGTAATCATTCTGGCTCCCATAATCTGGCCAATGTAAGTTCGTGAACAATTAATTTATATTTCTTAGCGAACTTTGCGATACCCCGGCGCTCCTTGCGGTTAAGTCGATCGGCTTTTTTACCGCAGGATACGCAAAGACTTCGCAAAGAACGAAGGGGTTATGGGGTAAACTCCCCAGATGGGCAATTAATTATAAATAAAGGCAACCTGGCGAACCTTGCGTTTACCTTGCGCTCCTTGCGGTAAATAGGGCGGCTACTTTTTAACCGCAGGGTACGCAAAGGTTGCGCAAGGGACGCGGGGGGTATATAGAAAATGTTCTTAAATCAGATAAGATTTCCCGTCCTTTTTTTAATACTTATGCATCTGAGGGAAACTGTTATAGAATCAATTTATCGGTGAGGCTGGGCTGTTTAATACAGTCGCGTTTACTTAATTTGTGAAAGCTTTAAACATCATATTTTGAACAACAGGCACTATTTTTATCACTATATTCTGTCCATTTTACTTATATGGAAGACTGGCTGAAAAAAACGTTTAAAATCACTAACTGGATTTCTGAATATAACAGAGACCAGCTTACCGGGGATATTAAAGCCGGTTTGACTACCGGTATGATGCTCATCCCTCAGGGGATGGCCTACGCGGTGATTGCGGGCATGCCCCCCATTTACGGGCTGTATGCAGGCGTCATTCCATTGCTGATGTACCCGCTCTTCGGCACCTCAAGACAGCTCTCTGTAGGCCCGGTCGCTGTCGACATGCTTATCGTAGCAGCCGGTGTTGGCATGATCAGCAATCCGGCCAATTCCGACTTTATCGGGCTGGTG
>DATFJD010000020.1:0-6519 GCA_035269475.1 Halalkalibaculum sp. | reverse complement strand
AAAAAAACCCTCGCATATTTTAAGGAACAAGTCTCCCAATCTGACTAAACATTCATGAGGCTTGTAGATGTATATCCATATCGATCAAAAGCCGCGGATATTGAATTTTTGATAGTTAAACGTTCTTCTCATAAGATCTATGCCGGCCAGTGGAGGATGGTCGGTGGTAAGATCGAAGAGGACGAGCTGGCCTGGGAAGCCGGTTTGCGGGAGCTTAAAGAAGAAACAAAACAGGTTCCTGAACTTTTTTGGGTTATACCCTCGATTAACCATTTCTATAATCACAGGAGCAATAAAATTGAGTTAATTCCCGCATTTGCAGCGAAACTCAATTTTCGTTCTCAGGTAGAACTCAATGAGGAACATACAGAGTACAAGTGGATCGAACACAAGGAGGTCGAGAACTATTTGCCTTGGCCGGAACAAAAGCGGCTTTTAAAACTGACGCACTATATATTGAGTAATCAACAGATACTAGAAGATTGGAAAATTTCATTTTGAAATATCTATCTAAATTATGCCTTCCATTATTGGTTCTGGGCGTTTGCATTACTGCGCCCATGGAAGTTTCAGGTCAGAATTCGGGTAAAAGCTACGAGCTGCTCCCTGCTCCCGATGTATGGTATAACGATGTAGACGGCGTACGTGTCGGATTTAGACTTAAAGGGCAGGTTCCCGGCTCATTTGAAGACGGTCCCCATCGATTGGATTTGGGATTATGGCTTGCCACCTGGTTCCCGGATACCCCGGTTTCCTATTATGTGTCCTTTACGGAGCCAATACCCTCTATTTCTGATTTTGGCAGTGAAGGCAACATTCAGCTTTTCAGCTCTATTCGAACCGGCTATCATCAGCACGGAGTGGCATTTAACAAGCGCTGGCAAACCGGCTTCAATGAACAGAACTTTAAAGAGCTTTCAATTTCGTTTAGCGCCGAGGATCGCTTTGATAGTGAATACCTTCTATACCCGCAGCTTTGGCAAAATGAATGGCTCTATCTTTTGGGAATTCAATTCAGCGTTCAGAACGAAAATAAACTGGGCCGCTATGTAGCTGATATTTCAAATTCAATCAATGCTTTTGGCTCTGAACCGTCATTTATTAGGAGTCGCATCCAATATCAGCAGCTCATGGATATAGGCAAGGGGTTCGCGCTTCGCTCCCGGTTATTTACAGGAATTTCATCCAACAAAACCGCCAGCCAATACCTTTTTTCACATAGTTTTAAACCGGCCATAGGATGGATGGATAACGGCTTAAGCAGGGCAAAAGGAACTATCCCTACTGCATGGATGGAGGAGGGGATTTTTCAGGTATCCGGAGGAGCAAATCTTCGCGGTTATCTAAAACAGGATTTCGAAGCACTAAATCAGGGCTCTGCACCGATATATACCTCTATGGGTGCGATTAACCTTGAACTTGATTATCCTAACCCATTAGACAAGGCAATAAGCAAGGTACCGGTAGTAGGCAGTATTCTAAAGCTGCGTTCCTATTTGTTTTTTGATTCAGGTACATCATTCGGGCTAACCGACCTCGAGGAAGACCGGTTGCTGTCGGACGCCGGACTCGGCTTTATGTTTTCGTTGAATATTCCTGATTATCTCGGAAAGCCGAGGGGCATTCGAATCAGATATGACATGCCTCTATGGCTGTCAAACCCGGGGAATGAGAATCATTTTGAATTTCGAAATGTGATCGGAATCGGAGCCGTATTTTCACTCTAAAGCAGCATTCTATTGAACAGGCCACTTAATTACATACTTATCCTGTTTCTGGCATTCTCGGCATATGCCTGCACCGGTGCACGGTGGACGGTCAAAGATAAGTCAGCGATTGACCGGGAAGACTACAGCATTATCAATACAGAAGAATTCCTGAGTACAAGTTCTCCCGTCACACCCGAAAGCCCAAATTTAAAACTACAGGTACTTTCCGATACCAAATATGAGTATGCCGAAAAGGTTCTGATGCAGCGCACTATTCAGGACTATAAACTAAAACCGGGTTTCGTTGCCTTGGGATTAATTGGAGCCGGGCTAGCTGCTTATGCCGCGAATTCAAATGCAATTAACGGGGGGCAGTCATCAGCCGCATCATTATCTCTGAATACTGCTGCCGTAATTATTGCCGGAGCCGGACTCATGAATATGAAACCTGCCGGAGATCCCCGAGAGACAGGCGAAGAACGTTTTTTGCGTAAAACAGGCACAATCATTGAGCAGGATACGCTACAGGTAGAAAATACACAGGGAGGCTCGGCCTTAATTGACATTTGGTACGGCCAGGAGGTGCTGATAGAAAATGAAAATCGCGATTTCAGGGATGGCGAACTGACCATTAATCTCGGTGGCCTCTTAAGCGGTTTGGAAATCAAGGGAATGGAAACCGAAAGGGTGAGAGTGGAGGTAAGCTATGCCGACTCAACATATAATTTTGAATATCCCTTAAATCAGGTATTGCAACCATTTGCCAGAATTACTTCACCAGTAGCTGAACTTCGAAGCAAACCGGATCAAAATACGAGCAATATACTTGCGGAGCTCATCCAAGGGAGTCAGCTGCAGATCCTCGATTATGTAGAATCGGATTGGTATAAAATACTCTATGGCATTTCAGAGAACTACATATCCCGGGATGATGCCGAGTTGGTCTGGCGTAATTCAGATTTTTCGCGTGAAAGTGAGGTGGTTGCCGTGCCTATTGTCCCATTTGGCAATGTAGATGTGGAGAGCAATATACCCATACTGACCGGCGTGAATCCCAATGCAATGGCGCTGGTAGTTAGTAATGAGAATTATTCCGGGCCTTACGAAAATAGATCGCATGCCCATAGAGATGGCCGCCTGATTAAAACCTATATGGAAAATGCATTAGGTGTCCGGGCATCAAGCATATATGAGATCAAGGATATATCAAATAGTCAAAATCTGGGCAAAACCCTGTCTGCCATGAGCTCAGAAGCCAATGACAGTACCCACGTCTTTGTTTATTTAAATGGCTACGGCACCGTTAACAAAAAAGGTGATGACTTTAACCTTGGTTTAAAGACAACAGCAAGTGATTCAAGTACAGTTGAACTGGCACAGCTTTTTAATAATATATCCGCGTTAACAGATGACAAACTTATTTTACTGGCTGATATTGAGTTTAGTGCTATGAATGAGGAAACGGCTATTTCAGAAACTGTAATTGATTTGGAACAGCCACTGCGAAGAATTTCGCAGACTATAACCGCTACCAATCCCAATGCCACCGTGATCTTCGGAGCACAGGTAAACCAGCACTCCGAACTGTATGTTACCGATGCGGGAGAGGATAAGAAGCATCACATATTTCCGTATTTCTTCGCTAAGGCACTGCAGGAAAGAAGAACAGAAATGGGATCCATATTTCAATACCTTCAGAGAAACATTCCATATACCTCACGAAGGTTGCACGATCGTTCTCAGGACCCGCAAATATTCGGTAATACTTCGCAAGAGCTCATACCTGAAAGGTGATGGCCTACCTATTCATTTTTTTGAGTGCTGCCTGTTCCTTGCTTATAGCGCATTTTCTGAAAATTACAGAAGTCAAACAGTTACGCACTCTCAATACCCTTACGGTCAATTACCTGGTGGCAGCCGTTTTTGCCCTGGTATGGGGTACCCTAAAAGACGGGTTTGGCTACATTAACGCTGACTTGCTGTTCTTCGGTTTTTGCCTGGTAGTGGGAGTGTTCTTTATAGCCAATTTTATAGTCTACAGTAAGTCGGTACATGCCAATGGTGTGGGCGTAACCATAACCGCAATGAGGTTGTCGCTTCTGGTTCCGGTGTTGCTTTCTGTTCTTCTCTATAGTGAGTATCTGACCTATTTAAAAACCGTAGGGGTTGTACTGGTTTTTGCATCACTTATATTGCTTAAACCTAAAAAAACTGAGGTTAAAATAGGGAGTATTAATGCGGGTTGGTTGCTGTTAATTATCTTTGCATTATCGGGTTTTGCGGACGCTTCCCTGAAAGTTTATGAGGAAGAATTCAGCACCCGGCTGAATGAGTTAATTTTTATGGGCATGGTCTTTCTGGGAGCTTTTATGATTGGTATCATTTCCTGCCTGATACGAAGAGGGACGTTATTCACAAAAGAGGAATTTAAATTAGGCACACTGATTGGACTGCCAAATTTATATTCCTCTATTTTTTTAATTTATGCCCTTGGTGACATATCCGGTTCCATTGCTTATCCAATGGTAAATATGCTCAGTGTAGCAGGCGGTACGGCCCTTGGATTGCTACGCTGGAATGATACCGTTAGCACAATGCAGTGGCTGGGCTTAATAGTGGCGTTAATTGCAATTTTAATTTTGCTATAGTGAATCTGATAAAAGAAGTCTTAGATAGGTTTGGAAAAAATAAATCGAAAATTGTTTTTCCCGAAGCAGAAGATCCGCGTGTTCTACAGGCAGGGCAATATCTGGTTGATGAAAATGTATGTTCTGTTATCCTGATAGGAGAGGAGGGGGAGCTAAAAGATAAAGCCGCAACCCACGGAGTAGACCTCTCAGGCTCAATTGAATTTATTGGTCCGGATGTTACTCATTACAAACAAGAGTTGGTTGGAAATTATATCGAAAAGAATAAAAATAAAGGGATATCGGAAGATGAGGCTGAAGCGGTTTTGGAATCACCTTTATTCTCGGCGGCTTCCCTGGTGGCAGCAGGCATGGCGGATGGGTGTGTAGCCGGATCTATTGCAACCACCGGTGATGTAATACGTGCGGCTATTAAGTGCATCGGCCTATCTCCGAAATCTTCCATCGTTTCCAGTATATTTTTGATGGATATGCCGGGCAGAAAGGTCTTTACCTATGGAGATTGCGGCGTTGTACCTTATCCGGATAGCGATCAATTAGCTGATATAGCAATTGACTCAGCCCGAACACATGCCTTGATAACCGGGGAAGAGCCCATTGTTGCGATGCTCTCTTTCTCTACCAAAGGCAGTGCCCGGCATGATAGAGTGGATCTGGTTACAGAAGCCCTTAAAAAGGTGAAAAGGAAAGAACCCAGGTTGAATATTGACGGGGAACTCCAATTCGATGCCGCTGTTGTCCCTGAAATTGCCCAAAGAAAAGCGCCCGACTCTTTGGTCGCCGGAAAAGCCAATGTCTTTATATTTCCGAATCTTGATGCCGGAAATATAGCTTATAAAATTACGGAAAGGCTGGCGGGTGCAGAGGCTACAGGGCCCATTTTGCAAGGGCTGGATAAGCCTATGATGGATCTTTCCCGCGGATGCAATTGGAAAGATATTGTTAATGCGGCCTGTGTAGCAATATTAATGAGTTAATAAAACCTAGTTGACGGATACTGATTCAGGGCCGCTTTTCTTGAAAACATGACATTCATCTTTTGCGAATATAAACTCTTCTCTGAATGAGCCTTCCTCTGCGGTACCGGTAACTATAAAGGCCTCGCCTTCAAAACTCACTTCCTCCATTAATCCGTCATGAAATAATGTGTAATTACCCATCTTTCCATCTGCACATTCAAAGCTTTCACAAACCTGCAGAGTTTCCCCGCTTACGGAATGGGTAATATTGATATCTGCATTTTCCACAGTCTGACCGGCCGCATCGGTTACTTTAAGATTTATTGTTACGAACTCAGCCGTGCAAATGGGAGATCCTATGGGTGTGTCATCGCAACTTGCCAGGGTCATGAGCATGAGGGCTGTAAATAGAAGTATCTTAATCTTTGAAACCATAAAATAGTACTTTTAAATAATTCAGCTGACAGGAATGATAAACTGTTCTATATTCATCACTTGTATCAGGAAGTTTTAACTTATATAAACGTATAGATGAATAAAAGTCGTGTCAAAAGTGATTTCATTGAATCAACGAGAAGCTTGTTGAATATATTATCAGGGGTTCACAACAATAGTTTTAATGAAGAGCCCGGTGGGGATAGATGGACGGTAGGTATGACGGCGGAACACCTGATAAAGGTTGAATCAGGCACCCTAAAGCTATTCTCAGGACCCGCAGATACAACCGAAAGAGATCCGGCACAGAAAATCAAAGAGATCAAAGAACGACTCCTTAATTATGAAACCGGTATGACGGCATACGGGCCGATTGTGCCTGATGAAAAGCCCAAGGAGAAAACGAAAGTTCTCGAAAAAATACAGGATATCCGCCAGCAGCTAACCGGATTGATTGATATCCAGGATTTATCAAAAACCATTACAGGTTTTGAGCACCCGCTATTTGGTTACTTAACCCGCATTGAATGGATATATTTTAATATCTACCATAGCAGGAGGCACGCGCATCGAATTATTGAAATTAATAAATCTCTTGGTCGGCATTCTGATTTGTAAGAGTGAAGTTATAACTAAGCTATTTTCTCAAATGCTCTCCAGGTCAATCCATTCAGGATTTATCCAGCCAATGATCAGTCCGAATATCAAGTGTAATATAAAAGTAGCAATGAGGTATTTTGCACCTGACTCAAGATAGAGCGGATTAGA
>DATFJD010000019.1:0-13627 GCA_035269475.1 Halalkalibaculum sp. | reverse complement strand
ACGTTAATCTCCATCTCCATTCATCTTTCACGTCTTTGTAAATCTCACACTTCGGCATAAACTACCTCTTTATTTAAAACTGCATGTTTTTTGACTGCGGAAAGAGTCATACCCGGCTGGATATTTTCTCTAACACTCTATAAAATAAGAAAAGCCTTGCAAGTCAACAACTTAGAGGTCAAATACTTACCTGAAGAATGAAGTTCTTCACCGGGGTTAAAGACTACTATAATGCGGGCCTCGAAATCACGAGTAATCACAAGTAATTAAACAGGCCCGTAGGCAAGCATGGCATCTGCTATTTTTTTAAAGCCCGTAATATTCGCTCCTTTTACATAGTCGGGGTTTCCATTTTTGTTTTTACCCTTGCTGATACACTTTTCGTGGATGCGCTTCATAATTTCAAAGAGCCGATCATTTACTTCCTCCGCCGACCAGCTAATACCAAGAGCGTTTTGGGATATTTCAAGTCCTGATACAGCTACTCCTCCGGCGTTACAGGCTTTGCCCGGTGCATACAGAATATCTGCACTTCGAAGTAACCGGGCAGCCTTATCGGTACATGGCATATTGGCTCCTTCAGCAACCAGCTGAACTTCATTCTTCAGAAGATTTTTCGCATCTTTTTGCGTTATTTCATTCTGTGTTGCACAGGGCAAAGCGATATCGCAGGGTATATGCCAGGGCTTTTTATTTTCATAATAATCGCAGTCAAACTCTTCGGCATATTCACGTATCCGGCCCCTGCGGACCTCTTTCAGTTCTTTTATAAAATCCAGCTTTTCCTCGTCGACTCCTTCTTTGTCATAGACTGTACCGTCAGAGTCGGAAAGGGTAAGTACTTTGGCACCGGAGTCGATCAGCTTTTCACAGGCATATATGGCAACATTACCGCTTCCGGAGAGCAGTACTTCTTTTCCTTTTAATTCACGGCCCGAATCCTTGAGCATGTGGGTGACAAAATATACCAAGCCATAGCCGGTTGCCTCAGTACGTATAAGGCTGCCGCCAAAATCAATGCCTTTACCGGTTATGGTTCCTGTAAATCGGTTCACAAGTTTTTTGTAATGACCAAAGAGATAGCTGATTTCACGCTTCCCGACGCCAATATCACCGGCCGGTATATCAGTATCCGCCCCTATATGCCGATGCAGTTCACTCATCAGGCTTTGGCAGAACCGAAAGATCTCCTCGTCACTTTTGTTCTTTGGATTAAAATTGGCTCCGCCCTTTGCTCCTCCCAGCGGCAAGGTGGTTAGCGCATTTTTAAGGCACTGCTCAAATCCCAGAAATTTCAATATGCTGAGATTGACGGAAGGGTGAAATCGCAGGCCACCCTTATAAGGACCGATACTGTTATTAAACTGAACTCTCCACGCCCGGTTAACACGCACATTTTTGTCATCATCCATCCAGGTAACGCGAAAGCTTACTATCCGGTCGGGTTCACATATGCGTTCCAGAATAGCTGCTTCTTCGTATTCCGGCTTATCTTCTATATAGGGGATGACATCATCAAGCACTTCTTTGACTGCCTGATGAAATTCATTCTGGTGAGGATTAAGTTTTACTAAGCGATTAAGAAAATCATCAGTGTTGTACATGGCGGGTATTTATATTGCAGTCAGGCATTATAGCTAAACTATTAGGTACAAGGAATTTACATCCAAAATCGTTTGTGGCTTATATCTTCACTATACATGGCATAGAACTATCGGGGTATAAAACACCAAATATAAGGTAGATAATCCGCGTATAACCTGGCATCATACCGTTGACCGGGTTTAGCAGGAGTGCTAACCGGTAACTAATAAATGAATTTCGCAGGTACGTTTACGCCTCGTGCACTTCTTGTGCGGCACGTACCCCGGAACGCAAGGCACCTTCCATGGTACTGCGCAATATTGAGGTATGCTCGCCGGCAAAGTGAATGCGTCCCTCCGGTTCCTGCAAGGATTGCAGAAAGTTGGTAACGTCACCGGGTGCCGGCCAGGAAGGGCCTCCTTTGGCGTAGGGATCTTCCGCCCATGCTTTTACATATCCATGCTGAAAGTGCCGGCCTGTATCCGGGTGCACTTTCTGCATCTCTTTAACGGTTCTGCTGATCAGCTTTTCATTCGGCATCTTGCCAAGCTCAAGTGCAGAAGGCCCAACAGCATAGCTTTCCAGGACAGCCGGGGAGCTGCTGCTGTTTTTGGCTGACAGATAACCTGATACCTGTCCAATTGATAAATCGGTAAAGGCAGTCCCTGCAACGCCTTTTTCCTGCCAGAAAGGCTTCTCAACCTGAAGGTAGGTACGGGTCATGTTAAGATAGGGAAGTTCCTTGACTGCCTTCCGTTTCTCATTCGACAGGCCGGGCTGAATCTTTATATCTTTTAGTACCGGTGCCGGCACTGTGCAGATTACCCGGTCAGCTTTGAAACTAAGGACCCCATCTCCTCCGGCAGCGTTGATTTCCACTCCGTCATCCAGGTCTTTGATAGTCTTTACTTCTATTCCATAGCGGATATTCCCTTCCAATTTATTTGCCATGCCCCTGGGTAATTGGTCGTTGCCCCCCACCAGTACGAAGGGAGGGGCTCCCATAAACATGCCAAAATCGGATACGGCCATGGAGAGAGCTGAGGTTTTATGAGGGACGGGACCGAACCACTGGGTATTTTTAACAAGCTTTACGGCACCTTCGCTGGCCCCGTGGTTTCGCATGTATTGCGCCAGGGATTTCTGGTCTAGTGAAACAAGCGGTGCCTCATTCCAGGTTTTGTAATCTGAAATCTCGGGCGGAAGGGTGTCAATGATATATTTTTTGACGATACCCATCGGACCCATTTTCTGCTCTTCAGCTGTCATTTCAAATGGCCAAGTTACCTCCTCACCGGGTGCAACCGTAAATCGTTTGCCGTTCAAATGGTAAACGATAGGCTGGTCGGGCATGCTCCAGGGCTGGCGTTTAAGCCCAAATTCTTCGATATATTTTATAGCATGGGTATAGCCCTGAGAAAATGCGACAGCCCCCTCTTCAGCATACAGGTTTTCAGCAAAAGGTTCTCTAATAGTGGATACCCTTCCGCCGGGACGACTCCTCGCTTCTAGCACGGTGACCTCATGTCCCGCTTTCTTCAGTTCCAGGGCTGCTCCTAAACCGGAAAGTCCGGCTCCGATAACCAGCACCTTTTTGGGATTGGCAGTTCTTCCCCGGATGGGATTAAGTGCTGACAGGGATCCCGGGAGCATCAGTCCTGCGCCAATAGCGCCTGCACCGATGGCCATCTGCTGTACAAATTCTCGTCTTGTTAAGGATTTGTTATTCTCATCTTCCATAATACACCCCTTATTTAGTTACACGATGAACAAGTAAAATTTTTCAACTTGAAGAAAGGCAGAAATCTATTTCTGAAAGCACTCTTGTCAAAAACCGTTACAAATTGAACAGTCAACCCTCTTCCAGTGCTGAAACCCTGTATGTCTAATTATCCCTAAGGCAATACTATCAATATCTAAACAGCAAGGTATATAGTTGTGAGAAAAATGCAAGTAGTGGCAGCAACTTCAACCCGGTTCGATAAAAACAGTGTGAGCTTTTTTCATGCAACAACAAAGAATAAGCTTTTTTAAAGCTGCCGGCGAGGTCAAAAGTCTTGAAAAGCTACACCTTTTTTAATGCAACTAATCACCGGTAATTGCGTGCAAGTTGAAGAAACCGGGAGGCCTGCTAAATATATATTGAACAGTGCTTTACCTGGGGGGTGGGATCAGATCTTTTTAGTTTCCTAAATACGGTGATATGAAGCTATGAATAAGGCAGTTCTTCGTCCGACATTAAACAGAATTGAAATCATTGATGCCTTAAGGGGTTTTGCCCTCGCTGGTATCGTACTGGTTCATATGGTGGAGCAGTATCTTGCCGCCCCATGGCCGGAGGGCCAGATGGAGGCTTTGGTACAGGGACCGCTTGACCAGGCCGTAGATGCAATTATCCTGCTGATCTTCAGGGGAAAATTTTTCGCTTTGTTTTCAATTCTGTTCGGGCTAAGCTTTTTCATTCAGATGGACCGCGCCAGCCGGAAAGGAACTGATTTTAAGTTTCGCTTCATCTGGCGCCTGATTATTCTGCTGGGCATAGGTTATCTTCATCATCTATTTTATCGCGGTGATATACTCACCATATATGCTATTTTAGGGCTGTTCCTGGTACCATTTCATCATGTACATCAAAGGTGGATTGCCATTGGAGCCGCCGTTATCTTTCTTGGATTACCCAGATACCTGATATTCGGTTTTTATGGGGCCGGAAATTTGCTGCCCGGCTTGAATTTGTACCCGAATCTCCGGAGCTGCTCGCTTATTTTATGACCTTGAAGGGAGGGACTATATGGCAGGTCTTTGTTTCAAATGCTACGGAGGGGCATCTGATGAAGGCAAATTTTCAGCTGGGCGTATTTTCAAGAGGTTATCTTACCTTTGGCTTCTTTCTGGTTGGACTGCTATTAGGGCGTATGCGATTCTTTGAACATATTGACCGGTACAGAAGTCTGCTAAAAAAGGTGCTTATAGGTTCCGTAGCGGGTATGATTGTACTGATAGGCGTTGCCGTTTTCAGTTTTTCCGGACAGGGTGAAGCCGGCAACCCGGGTTTAGAATCGTGGATGGCAATGGCGGGGCTTACTATTTTTGATCTCTTCAATTTGCTTACCACCGCAGTAATAGTAGCGGCATTCACACTGCTCTACCGAAGGCCCGGTTTTGAAAGGTGGATGAATCATTTGGCTCCCTATGGGCGAACGGCACTCACCAACTATGTTCTGCAGTCATTGATCGGCACGGCAATATATTATGGATGGGGGTTTGGCCTGCTGGGAGAAATCCGAAATGTCTATGCGTTTCTGCTGGCGATTGCAATCATATTGTTCCAGGTGCTGACAAGCAAATGGTGGCTGAACAATTTTAAGTACGGCCCCCTGGAGTGGATATGGAGAGTGCTGACTTACGCTAAGTTCTTCCCCATCATGCGACCAAAGGAACCGGCACAACAGCTGTCCTGATTTGGTTGCGACGGACCTTTGGATAACTGTTAGCGCATTGGTTGGGCGTTACGTTTCTGAATAAGTGCCCCTAATGTCTATAGCATAGGCTCCTTCGCCTTTTGGCATAACGTATAATGGATTGATTTCAAGTTCCTGTACTCCGGGCAAGTCTTCGGCCAGCTGACCCATCCGCATGAGATATTCGATAACGGTTTCTCGATCGGCTTCCGGTTGATTTCGCCACCCCTTGAGTTTTGCCCCGGCAGCGGTTTCGCTGATAAGCTGCTCGGCCTGCAACCTGTTTAGCGGGGCGATACCTGATGCCACATCCCGAAGAAGCTCAACATCGGTTCCGCCGGTTCCGAACAGGGCAAGCGGTCCGAACTGTTCATCCTGCCTGATGCCTATTATCACTTCATAACCACCGGTCAGCATTTTTTGTATAAGTACGCCTTTCATGTGGACGCCTGCAATTTTCGCGGAATCCTCAAGCTCTTTCCAGGCTTTTCTCAAATCATCTTCATGGTCGATTCCAAGTTTAACCCCGTTGATCTCGGTCTTGTGAGTCACTTCATCCGAGAGCAGTTTCAGTACCACCGGGTAGCCTATTGTCTCTGCAGATTTAAGGGCTTCTTCAATAGACGAAGCTTTCTCTTGAGGCGGCAAGTTGATGCCGTATGATTCGAGCAGGGAGGTCCAGTTTTCTTTCGAGGCATAGCCCGGTGCGGTTTTTCTGTCTGCCACTTCAATCCTTGCGGTCTTATCCCTTCGTATATTCAGCCACTCTTTACGCTGCAGCATAGCCGAAAGAATAGAAGCGACTCTCTCCGGGAAAGCTACATTAGGTACTTTGCGTTTGTGTAAAATTCCGAGTGCTTCATCTACGGAGGCTTTGCCCATGATCGAGGCAATGACAGGCTTGTCGTGCACGCCCGCCACTTCGCCAACCACTTCGGCCAGGCTGGCCGGCAAGAACCAGTCCTGTGGTGCCTGTATCACAACAACCGAGTCAACCGTATCATCGGTCAGCAAGGCATCCAGGGCAACGGCATAGGTGCCCGGCCCGGAACCGGCAAGCACGTCCACCGGGTTATTGATGCTGGCGGCTTTGGGGAGGCGGGACTTTAGATAGTCTTTCGTTTCCGTAGTCAGTTCAGCCATCTCCAGGCCGGCTTTTTCCAGGGCGTCAACGGCAAGGATGGCCGGTCCGCCGGCATTGGTAAGCACGGCTACCCTCTTGCCCTTCGGCAGGGGCTGCCAGGCCAGCGCACGTGCCCAGTCGAACATCTCTTCCATGGTTTCCGCTTGCTGCACGCCGCTTCTTTTGAAAGCAGCCTCATAGGCCTCGGTACTTCCGGCAAGCGCCCCGGTGTGGGAGGCAACAGCCTTGGCCCCGCTTTTACCCCTTCCGCCTTTTAAAGCTACAAAAGGTTTTTCAAGCGCAGCGGTTTTTGCCGATTCAAGAAAAGCTTTGCCATCCGATACCCCTTCTATGTAGGCGGTTATTACCCTTGTCTGGTTATCCTGGCGCAATGCTTCAATCATCTGGGTTTCATTGACGTCTGCCTGGTTACCCAGGCTTACGATCCGGGAAAATCCTACACCGGCACCCCGGGCCCAGTCAATTACGGAGGCCACCATAGCTCCCGACTGCGAGCAGAACCCAATTTCACCCGATTCGGGCATACCTGTTACAAAGGTGGTGTTCACCGGGGTATGGGTATCAATAGTGCCAATACAATTTGGACCGATAACATGGATATCCATCTCATCGGCAACATTTTTCAGTTCTTCCTCCAGCTTGCGGCCCTCTTCACCGGTTTCGCTGAAGCCCCCGCTGACTACGATGGCATGCTTTATGCCACGTTCGCCGCATTCCCGCAAAGTACCGGGAACTGCTTTAGAGGGCACAACGACAACGGCCAGGTCAACCGGGTCCGGTACATTTGAAACGGTTGCGTAGCACCGCTCTCCTAAAATTTCAGAAGCAGATCTATTGACAGGATAGATCGGTCCTCGGTATCGATATTCCTTAAGGTTGCGCACAACTCCATGCCCCAGTTTATGCGGGTCACGGGAAGCACCGATCACAGCGACTCCCTTTGGCTTGAAAAACGGATCGAGCATATGTTTTGATTACGATATTAAGAGTAAATTGTCTTATTATATGGTAGGGCAGATTTGCTTATTTGTCAAAGGGCAAAATCAGTTAATTTATGTTAACAGAAAGGAAAATCAGCGATTACAGCTTATGGATTTAAAAGAATTTAATACTGACACCATCATTGAACCCTTTCGCATCCGTTCGGTTGAACCCATACGATTCACAACCATGGAAGAGCGTAAAGAGCTTTTGAAGAATGCCGGTTACAATCCCTTTCTGCTGAAAGCCAAAGATGTGCTGATTGATTTGCTGACAGACAGCGGAACCGGAGCTATGTCTTCAGGCCAATGGGCGGGGATTATTTCAAGCGATGAGTCCTATGCCGGCTCTTCTTCCTATTACCGTCTTGAAAACGCCGTACAGGATATCACGGCTTTCAAGCACGTCATACCAACCCACCAGGGCCGTGCAGCGGAAAATATTCTGTTTACCACTATTGCAGGAGAGGGAGATGTGGTACCGAGCAATACCCACTTTGACACCACACGGGCACACGTAGAGCATACCGGCGCCGAAGCCCGCGACCTGGTCATTGAGGAGGGCAAGCAGCCGCGCAGCACGCATCCCTTTAAAGGAAATATGGACCTTCAAAAACTGGAAAAAACCGTTGAGGAGGTTGGTGAAGAACATATTCCGGTCATTATGATAACCGTGACAAACAACTCAGGCGGTGGGCAGCCGGTAAGCATGGAAAATATCAGGGGAGTTTCGGAGATAGCTAAAAAACATGGCATCCCCTTTTACATTGATGCCTGCCGTTTTGCGGAAAATGCCTGGTTCATAAAGATGCGAGAGGATGGCTATGGCGACAAAGAACCCATAGAAATTGCACGTGAGATGTTCAGCTATGCCGACGGTTGTACGATGAGTGCCAAGAAAGATGGGATGTCAAATATCGGCGGCTTCCTGGCAATGAACAGTGATGAACTCGCCGGACAGTGTCGTAACCTGGAGATACTGACCGAGGGGTTCCCCACTTACGGAGGTATGGCGGGTTATGACATGGAAGCGGTAGCTATCGGACTTTTTGAAGCACTTGATGAAGATTATCTGCGCTATCGCATTCGGTCTATAGCTTATTTGGGCGATAAGCTGAGCGGCGCCGGGGTGCCTATTGTTCAGCCGACCGGCGGGCATGCGGTGTACCTCGACGCCAAAGAGATTTTGCCCCATATTCCACCACTGCAATATCCTGCCTGGTCGTTCAATAATGCTCTTTACCTTCTGGGTGGAATCCGGGGGGTAGAGATCGGCTCGGTGATGTTCGCCAGGCAGCCTGACGGCTCCGAAAAGCCGGCCTCTATGGAACTGGTTAGGCTGGCATTTCCCCGAAGGGTCTATACTCAGAGCCATGTGGATTATTTGGCTGAGGTCATTATCAATGCTTACGAGCAGCGTGAACAGCTGGGCGGTTATGAAATTGTATCCGGGCCGGATGTATTGAGGCATTTTTCTGCGAAACTGGAACCTGTCAAATAGAACACAGATAAAGCTGATCAGGCGAATCTTCGCAGTCAATAATGTTACAAACTTGCTTACATAACAAAGCTTATTCAAGCGTCCACGCTTGAAAGGATAAAGCCTAAAATTGTAGATGAATGTATCCGCTTCTTTTCTCCTTTTTCCCTAGAATCTGTTTACGTAATTGCTTAATGTGACCGGACTATATTAACCAAATCGGGATTCAGAATGAAAATGAACAAACAGCTGGGAGTTTTATGCCTGCTAATAGCTTTATCATCCGCTACGTACGCTCAAAAAAATGACGACAAACCTTCCGATCCGCGCTATGAGACAGCATGGAACAGTCTGGCCTTTAGAAGCCTCGGCCCGGCATTTACATCTGGCAGGATTTCAGACTTTGCGGTAAATCCAAGTAACCACAGCGAATTTTATGTGGCTTCTTCATCAGGCGGAGTGTGGAAGACTACAAATGGCGGAGTGGTTCTGGAGCCTGTTTTTGATAAGGAAGGTTCTTATTCGATCGGCTTTGTGGCTATGGATCCCAATAACCATAATGTAGTCTGGGTCGGGACCGGAGAGAACAACAACCAGCGCAGTGTGGCCTATGGCGACGGGGTCTATAAAAGCATCGACGGGGGTAAAAGCTGGAAGCATATGGGCTTAAAGAACTCCGAGCATATCGGCATGATTGAAATTGACCCGCGCAATTCGGATGTGGTTTATGTGGCGGCCACCGGCCCGCTCTGGAGTTCCGGCGGTGACCGAGGCTTGTATAAAACAACCGACGGCGGGGAGACCTGGACCAATATTCTGGAAATAAGCGAGCACACCGGTATCAATGAAGTGCATCTGGACCCCAGAAACCCGGATGTATTGTATGCTACGGCTCATCAGCGAAGGCGGCACGTATTTACCTATATCAGCGGCGGCCCGGAATCGGCGGTTTATAAATCAACTGATGCGGGTGCCAGCTGGAAAAAAATTATGAAAGGCATGCCTTCGGGCGATATCGGTCGCATAGGATTGGACATTTCACCGGCCAACCCGGATGTAGTTTACGCTGTCGTTGAAGCACAGGATGATAAAAGCGGCTTTTACCGATCAACCGATCGCGGGGAATCATGGGAACGCCGCAGTGATTATGCCTCCAGTGGCAACTATTACCAGGAAGTAGTTGCCGACCCTGTGGACACAGACCTGGTGTATGTAATGAACACCTTTTCAGGAGTTTCGGAAGACGGCGGCAAGACCTTTGAAAATGTAGGCGAGCGAAACAAGCATATAGACAACCATGCTTTGTGGATAAACCCATCCAATCCTGCGCACCTGCTGAACGGCAACGACGGCGGGGTATATGAGTCTTTCGACCGCGGCAAAACCTGGCGCTTTTTTACCAACCTGCCGGTGACCCAATTTTACAAGGTGGCTGTTGACAATGATGAGCCCTTCTATAATGTATACGGCGGTACTCAGGACAACTTCACCCTGGGAGGGCCCTCGCGTACCAACGCAACCACAGGTATAAATGATGATGAATGGTTTGTTACGGTACTGGGCGATGGTTTTGAGCCGCATGTGGATCCGACCAATCCTGATATCGTCTATGCGCAGTATCAGTATGGAAACCTGTTCCGTTTTGATAAAAAAAGCGGGGAGCAACAGGACATCAAGCCGCAGGCACCCGAAGGCGACTACGATTATAACTGGAATTGGGACTCCCCCTTCTTTGTGAGTGTCCATGATCACAAGCGATTGTATTTTGGTTCCGACCGGGTGCTGCGAAGTGATGACATGGGCCAGAGCTGGAGGGAAATGAGCGGCGACCTGACCCGTCAAATCGACCGTAATCGGCTGGAAGTGATGGACAAAGTGTGGCCTATGGATGCCATCGCTAAAAATGCTTCCACTACCGAATACGGGAACATTGTTGCTTTGGCTGAATCTCCCCTTGACGAGGACCTCCTGTTTGCCGGTACGGATGACGGGCTGGTCCATATCAGTGAGGATGCAGGGGCAAACTGGCGCAAAATTGAAAAGTTCCCGGGCGTGCCAGACATGGTTTATGTAAACGAGATTGTCGCTTCCGCGCATGAAAGGAACACGCTCTATGCGGCTTTCAATAATCACAAAAATGGAGATTTTAAGCCGTACCTGCTAAAGAGTACCAACCTGGGGCGGTCATGGCAGCCTATTGCCAATAACCTGCCGGAGCGAGGTTCGGTCTATGCTCTCGCCGAAGATGTCGTGGAACCGGGACTGCTGTTTGTGGGTACCGAATTCGGCGCATTTGCATCTGTAGATGGTGGAAAATACTGGAAAGCACTTGATAAAGGGCTGCCTACCATTGCGGTTCGGGATATCGAGATACAGCAGCGAGAGAATGACCTGGTTCTGGCTACTTTTGGCCGCGGCTTCTATGTTATAGATGACTATTCCGCACTGCGAGAATTCAGCCGGGACGTGCAGGAATCGGAAGCCCACCTATTTTCGGTGCGTCAAGCTTACCAGTATATACCTTATAGCCGCATTGCAGCCAGTGAAACTATATCATGGCTGGGTCCGAAAGGGTTCCAGGGTGAGGATTATTTTATGGGAGAAAATCCGGAGTTCGGGGCCGCTTTTACCTGGTATCTGAAAGAGGATATTAAGACGAAAAAAGAACTTCGGGAGGCGGATGAGGCAAAGCGCCGCGATGCGGGAGAAACTGTGTACTACCCATCTTATGAGCAGCTAAAAGCAGAGGCTGAAGAGGAGAAGCCCTTTCTGATTTTTACTGTGCGTGATTCCAATGGTGGAATTGTCAGGGAACTGATCTCGTCAGCCAAGGCAGGAATCAATCGCTTATACTGGGACCTGAAGTATCCCCAGGTAAATGAAGTCAGTGAAAATGATGCCGATCCTTCCAAGGAACTGGATTCCGGTATCATGGTATTGCCGGGTACCTATACGATTGAGCTCAGCAAAAGCGTGGACGGAAGTGTTACCACCCTGGCAGGGCCTGTTTCTTTTGAAGTTCGCACCCTTGGCAACGTTACGCTGCCTGCGGAGAATCCGGATGAGATGCTTGCTTATCATAAGGAACTGATGGATTTATCAAAGTCAGCCAACAGCGCTCGAAGTGCGTATAATGAGCTAAATGACAGACTCAGCTATTACAAGGCAGCTCTTAAAGCAGTCGATAATGAGGTAAGGCTGGAAGAAAAAATTACAGCGATGGAGAAGGACCTTAAAGAGATTCGAATAGTCATGTTTGGCGACCGTATTGCAAGTCAGCTGGAGATGCCGCAGGCGCCGTCACTGAACAGCCGAATCAATACGGCCATCGGTTCCGGGTTGTCTTCCACATCTGACCCTACGGAGACGTCCAGGCGGGTCAAAGCCATAGCGGAGAAAGAGCTGAAACCTGTGCTGCAGTCGCTGCGCGATATCATGAATCGCCAGGTTCCGGCGATCGATCGTCAGCTTAACGAGTTGAACGCTCCCTGGACTCCGGGCAGAATCATTGAACTTGATGAGGGATAGATCTTTTTTCACCACTAAGTCACTGGGTGCACTTAGTACCTTAGTGGTAATTATCTATTTTTTCTTAAAGCGTGACTGGAAGAAGCGCAGGTATTCTGGCTCATAATCAAACTCCAGACCGGTGATTTGATCCCTGTTTTGATAAACTGCTTCTACCGATTCGGCAACTACATCCATATGGGCCTGGGTATACACCCTACGCGGAATTGTCAGGCGTACCAGTTCCAGCTCCGGGTAGTTGTGCTCGCCGGTTTCAGGATTGCGTCCCGCAGAGACGACACCCCGCTCCATGCTTCGTACGCCGGAGTCAACATACAGTTCTGCCGCCAAGGTTTGGGCGGGTAGCTCATCCTGACTCAGATGTGGAAGTATCTTTCGGGCATTCAGGAAGACGCCGTGGCTGCCAATGGGCTTTACGACGGGCACCCCGGCTTCCAAGAGCTTCTCTCCAAGGTACTGCACCTGCCCGACCCTTGCGCGAATATGATCTTCATCCACCGACTCGGTAATGCCGATGGAAAGCGCCTCCATGTCACGCCCTGCCATACCGCCATAGGTATGGAGGCCTTCGTAGACCACCACCATGTTTTGGGCGAGCTTAAACAGCTCCTCGTCATTTAATGCCAGGAATCCGCCAATGTTTACCAGCGCATCCTTTTTGGCACTCATCGTAGCACCGTCGGTCAGCGAGCAGATTTCGTGTACAATGTCCTTGATGGGGGTATCCTCATAGCCGGGCTCGCGCTGCTTGATGAAGTAGGCGTTTTCAGCCACGCGGGTCATATCGTGAATGATCGGAATATCATACTGATCAGCCAGTTTCCTGACCTTCTTCAGATTTCCAAGGGATATGGGCTGCCCGCCGGCCATGTTTACTGAAGTTGCAATAGACACATAGGGGATGCGATCGGCCCCCTTTTCTTCGATCAGGTTTTCCAGCTTTTCCAGGTCCACATTCGCTTTGAAGGGATGTTCATTTTCGGGGTCGTGAGCCTCATCAATAATGACATCCACAAAAGTACCCCCGGCCAGCTCCTGGTGAAGCTTGGTGGTGGTAAAGTACATGTTGCCCGGAATGAAGTCGCCATCCTCAATCATCAGCTGGGAGATGATATGCTCAGCTCCTCTTCCCTGGTGAGTAGGTACTACATGTTTATACCCATAGTATTTCTGAATGGCCTCTTCCAAATGGTAGAAATTATCGCTTCCGGCATAGGCTTCATCACCCAGCATCATGCCGGCCCACTGCCGGTCGCTCATAGCCGAGGTGCCGCTGTCGGTCAACAGGTCGATATAGACATCGCGGGAGCGGAGCAGGAAGGTGTTATATCCTGCCTCTTCGATCGCTTCACGCCGCTCTTCCCTGCTGATCATCCTGACAGGCTCTACCATCTTGATTTTGTAGGGTTCTGCCCAGGATCGCTTTCCTTCATCCGGTTTCATAAGTATT
>DATFJD010000018.1:0-2200 GCA_035269475.1 Halalkalibaculum sp. | reverse complement strand
GTTCCGGCTTCAGCCCGGTGATTATATGTACACCCTTTTCCTGCAGGTAGGATGCCAGTGCCTTCAAATAGCGGCCGGCGTCAACAGAAATGCCCACCGGCAGCCAGAGCCCGCCTTCAACACAAGTAATCCCGGGATGCTTTTCCTTGATCTCCTGTTCCAACATCCAGTGACACCAGCCTTCGTTCCAGGTTGTCTCTTCATACCTGTCGCGCATTTTGCCGGCCATTTTAGGGGTGATAGCCGGACGCAGCACCCCATTATTTCTGAAATAGGGGGTATCTGAGTAAGATGAAACCTTCTGCAGGTTTTCGGCAATAGCCTCATAGCAAGCTTCAGCCTTCCAGCTTTTGGTAGCACGACGGCCGGTAGCGGGGTTGACCAGTCCGCCCGGGGTCCCGGAAGCGCCTGACCCGATTTCGCCTTTTTCGATGACGCAGACTTCCAAACCTTGCTGCTGAAGCGAATCAGCGAGCGAAAGCCCGGCAAGCCCGGCCCCTAAAATGCAGTAGTCAAATGTCAAGCTCATTTATGAGTTTATTGTTATTTAGAATCAAATACTGATTTGAAGCAATTAGCTCAGGTATAAATAAATTGCAGATCATACCGGCGGAGGGATCAGATCACCGATTAGAGTGCCGGTATTCCGGTAAAGGCTAATATTTTGCTGCAATAGCCGGCATTCGTTTGCCTGTTTATATAAGTAGCAGCTTAATCAGGAAACGGGTGATCCCTGCAGGATCTGTTCAGAGGTAATCCGTTTGGCACCGGCTTCTTCCATCTCATCCCAAGCGGTGTCAACCGATCCATCCATATCGATGCCCTTCACGGCATCTTCTACAACCGTGACCCTGAAGCCTTCTTTAAGACCGTCAATAACCGACCATTTTACACAGAAGTCTGTAGCAAGACCGCAGGCATAGATATGTTCAATGCCTCTTTCGCGGAGGTAACCGGCAAGTCCGGTCGCAGTTTCGTTATCGTTTTCATAAAAAGCGGAATAGGAGTCGATTTCCTTGCGAAAGCCTTTGCGGATGATCAGCTGGGTGGGCTTGGTTTTGAGTTCAGGGTGAAAGTCAGAACCTTTTTGATCCTGCACGCAGTGATCGGGCCACAATACCTGCTCGCCGTAAGATACTGTTATCGTTTCAAAGGGTTCCTTCCCAGGATGAGAGGAAGCAAAGGATGAGTGCCCCTCAGGGTGCCAGTCCTGGGTCTGTATAACCCGGTCGAAATGTTGGGTGAGTTTGTTAATAACGGGAACGACCCGGTCGCCCTCGGGAACTTCCAGGGCTCCTCCGGGACAAAAATCATTCTGTACATCAATAATTAAGAGTGCGTCCATGGTACTGAATCAGTTCTTATTCTTTAATGATTGTGTCAATTCATCACGCAAGTCTATAAGCTTCTTGCTGATACCAACCTTGTATATATGCGGGTTGTCAAAACGTTTATGTTCAGGATTTAATTTCTCGAGGCGGGATCGGGCATATTCAGCGCTCTCCTTAGGGCCGGGTATGCCGTTGGTAAGCTTGCCCTCTCTCAGAACTTCATGGTGTAATTTTTGGGATTCGAATTTCGTGATGGTGGTGTGCTTGGCCGGATAGTAGGGGTGATAAATGGTATCCACCGACTGTTCTTCTTTCAGTATGATGCCATCCCCGTAGAACCGCCCCTGGTCATCAAAATAACGAATTAGTTCCTTGATGCCGGGCAATGTAATCTTTTCAATGTTCTCCGAAATTTTGAGTTTTGGTACTTCATTAACCGAGGTAAGTTTATAGACGCCGTCCAGTGCGGGTGTTTCATGGCCGGTTACCAGTCGCGTGCCGACCCCGAATAGATCAATGGGAGCTTCCTGGCTCAGCAAACTTTTAATCAGGCGTTCATCCAACTGGTTGGATACGGCTATTTTAACGTAGTCAAGTCCGGCGCGATCCAGCTGATTCCGCGCTTTTCTTGAAAAATAGGCCAGGTCACCGCTGTCGAGCCTGATGCCCCTCAGTTTATGTCCATTTTCTTCAAGCTCTTTGGCAACGGTAATGGCGTTGGGTACGCCGCTGGCCAGGGTATCATAGGTATCTACAAGAAGGATACAGTTGTCGGGATAATATTTCGCATACTCACGGAATGCGGTGACCTCATCTTCAAAGGACTGTATCCAGGAGTGCGCCATGGTTCCGCTTGCGGGGATGCCGTG
>DATFJD010000017.1:0-5391 GCA_035269475.1 Halalkalibaculum sp. | reverse complement strand
TGGCACCCTGTTTACCCTGAAAGAGATTCGCAAGCGAACCCGGGACGTTGGCGCCTGGCTGGTGATTGATGGAACACAGTCGGTAGGTGCGTTGCCTTTCAGTGTTGAGGAGATTGAGCCTGACGCTCTGATTTGTGCCGGATATAAATGGCTTCTGGGCCCCTACAGCATGGGGCTGGCTTACTACGGGCCGGCCATGGATGACGGAATCCCCGTAGAAGAGAACTGGATTAATCGATATGAAAGTGAAAATTTCGCAGGTCTTGTAAACTACAATGATCAATATCAGCCCTATGCTCTACGATACGAAGTGGGTGAGCACAGTAATTTTATTCTCATCCCGATGCAGCTTACGGCACTTCAGCAAATTAATGAATGGGGAGTAGGTAATATTCAGGACTACTGCCGTAACTTGATTTCGGACATCCTCGACCCGATTAAGGAGAATGGTTTTGGAATAGAAGATGAGGAGTTTCGCGGTTCACACCTGCTGGGAATCAGGCTTCGAAACGATCATAACCTTCAAAAAATTCAGGCCAGGATGAAAGCTGAGAACATTTTAGTCTCATTCAGGGGCCGTTCCATTCGCGTATCTCCTAACGTTTATAACACAAAAGAGGATTTGGCACGATTTATCGAGACTCTGATGTCGTCGGTTTAATGGATTCCTGCTTAAAGAGTCTTTTGTTTTCTTGTATAGACTCTCTTGTAAAACAATCCGGTATCAGAATTCATACCTTGTTGTGTAATATTTTTGGATTCAATATGTTTATCCATCAGAATCTTTATCCTTGCAATGTGAAATCTGCACATACTACATATCAATCTATCAGAAAAATAACGGCTCTTCTGTTGCTGCTGTCTTTTCTGATCCCTACCGGCCTGCTGGCAAAGCAGCTCGCAGAGTTTTGTATGCCAATGACGGATCACCATGAAGAAATGGATATGGGTATGATGGCGGATCACAGCTGCTGCCAGCCTCTTTCTGATGAGGCCGGAGAAAATGAACATTCACAGCACAATTGTGATGAAGCGTCACTCTGCACCTGCAGTATCAGCGAGCGTGACCCCGGTGAAGAAGAGTTTCTGCAGCCGGTAAAAAAACACATTTTACAACCCACCGTATCGGAGCTTCAGACTCCATTTTTCAGTTCAGATCAGCCCACTCAGGCAGAAATTCACACCATTCCTGCCAATAGCGACATTCCCCTCTGGCTGATGTTCGACACATTCCTGATGTAGCCATTCTTTTTTGGGAAGGAAAAGTCCCCCTTTGAAGGGGGCATGATTGGGCGCGCTCAGCGAACAATCCGGGGGATGTTAATGTAAAGGCGATGAATTATAAAATAGCTAAATACTAACTCAACGCCCTTTACACCCCTATTCCAAGTGAAAAGCACACGCGTGCACTCCTCCCAACCTGACACCAGTTAATAAACCAACGCAGACAGCACCAACCGGATCTGTCAGCGTTGCAGGCCAAATTTAAAATACTGAGGCGCTGACAGCAGCTACTCCCAATGATTTCGGATTTACAAGCTGTCAGACCTGAAACTCACGACTCATGGCTAACACTTTCATACGCTTTTTTCTTGAAAACAAACTGATTGCTCTGCTCCTGTTTCTCGCGCTTGCGGGCTGGGGAATCTCTACGGCACCATTCAACTGGGATACTGATAGTATACCGCGTGACCCTGTTCCGGTGGATGCTATTCCGGATATTGGCGACAATCAGCAGATCGTCTTTACCGAATGGCCGGGCCGATCTCCACAGGATATTGAAGACCAAATCACCTATCCGCTAACCACACAGCTTCTGGGTCTTCCCGGTGTAAAAACCGTTCGAAGCAACTCTATGTTCGGGTTCTCATCCATCAACATCATATTCGAAGATGATATTGAGTTTTACTGGAGCCGCTCCAGAATTCTTGAAAAGCTGAATGCCCTGCCCGCCGGCACGCTGCCAGATGGGGTACAGCCGGCACTCGGACCCGATGCAACTGCACTGGGACAGATATTCTGGTACACACTCGAAGGGTACGATACCGACGGAAATCCCACAGGCGGATGGGACCCGCAGGAGCTTCGGTCAATCCAGGACTTTCAGGTACGCTACGCCCTTTCATCGGTTGAGGGGGTAGCCGAAGTAGCAAGCATAGGAGGCTACGTTAAAGAGTACCAGGTGGATATTGATCCGGTTGCCATGCGGGAAACAGGTGTGAATGTAAACCAAATTGCCGATGCCGTACGGAAAAGCAATCTGGATGTTGGTGCCCGAACCATTGAAATGAACCGAGCAGAATACCTCGTTCGCGGTCTTGGCTATATCGAAACCGTAGAGGACCTTGAAGAGAGTGTTATCTCGGTTATTGAAAATACGCCGATTCGAATCAAGGACGTTGCCCGGGTTACGCTGGGACCTGCTCAGCGACGCGGTGCTCTCGATAAAGCCGGGGCCGAAGCCGTTGGGGGCGTTATTGTTGCCCGTTATGGTGAAAATCCGCTGCAGGTCATCAACAAGGTGAAAGAAGAGATTGAAACCATTGCGCCGGGACTCCCGTCGAAAGAGCTGTCGGATGGCACGCTCTCCCAGGTAAAAATTGTACCCTTTTACGACCGCACCGGACTGATCTATGAAACCCTTGGCACGCTTGAGGAAGCTCTCACGCTTCAGATTCTGATCACGATCATTGTGATTATTGTCATGGTAATGCACCTGCGCACATCCATCGTAATTTCTGCTTTGCTTCCGGTTGCTGTCCTCATGAGCTTTATCATGATGAAATATATCGGGATAGACGCCAACGTTGTTGCCCTGGCGGGTATCGCCATCTCGATTGGTACCGTTGTGGATATGGGGATTATTCTCACAGAAAACATGCTCCGCCATATAGATGAAAAAAGACCCGGTGAGCCACTCAAGGAAACGATCTACAAGGCAACAACCGAAGTGAGTCCCGCCGTAATCACCGCGCTGCTCACAACCATCGTCAGTTTCCTTCCCGTATTTTTGCTTCAGGCGCAGGAGGGACGGCTATTCGGCCCGCTCGCCTGGACAAAGACCTTTATTCTGATTGCGGCACTGATCATCGTACTGACGCTTATTCCTGCTTTTGCCCACTGGCTTTTTGCGAAAAAAATTAACAGCCGAAAATGGAAGCTTATCTGGAATATTTTGCTTGTCTCAGGAGGTCTTCTTATTGCAGTTCTGTATATGGGCTGGGCCGGCATCACTCTGATGGCGCTTGGAATCAACAATATTGCCGGACTTTACCGACCCGGCTACGAGCCATGGGTTCCCCGTGTTAATAACGCGATTATCTTTCTGGGCGTGGCATGGCTGCTTGCAGGAAACTGGCTTCCGCTTGGACCGCAAAATCCTGTAACCCTAAGTCTGTTATTTATCCTTCTGACCATTGGAGTGATCTTTGGTCTCTTCTGGCTCTTTATGCACTATTATCAGCGTACTTTACAGTTGGCCATGGAGCATAAAGCCATCTTCCTGTCGCTGCCGGCTCTTATTCTGATTCTTGGCTTACTAAGCTGGCGTGGATTTGATTCATCCTTCAGATTTGCGGCAAATGGATTGAACGCGATCGGTATTGACATTGAAGAGACACAGCTTTGGTCATCGATGAGTGATCGATTTCCCGGCCTGGGGCAGGAATTTATGCCAACGCTTGATGAAGGCTCCTTTCTGCTGATGCCGACAACAATGCCTCACACCGGCATGGAAGAGGCCCGGCAGATGATGCAGGAAATGGACATGAGAATAGCATCTATCCCGGAAGTTGAGTCCGTGGTTGGAAAAATCGGACGTGCCGAAACAGCTCTTGACCCTGCCCCCATCTCCATGTTTGAAACGGTGATTCAGTATAAAAGTGAATTTATCGTTGATGAACAGGGACGCCGGGTCCGGTTCAAAATGGAGGACGGAGAATTTGCAAGAGATGTAAATGGCGAATTAATTCCCGATCAAAACGGGCGGTTCTATCGGCAGTGGAGAAACCAAATTCAGAGTGATGACGATATCTGGGCAGAAATCGTGAAGGCATCAGATATACCTGGTGTTACTTCTGCACCTAAACTACAGCCGATCGAAACCCGGCTAATTATGCTCCAAACGGGTATGCGGGCAAATATGGGAATCAGGATAGCCGGTTCCGACCTAAACGTGATCGACGAATTTGCCACCTCCCTCGAACCACTGCTTCGGGAAGTTGAGGGAGTCCGCCCCGCCTCTGTTTTTGCCGACCGGGTGGTGGGTAAACCCTATATCGAAATTGATATCAACCGGCAGGAGATAGCACGCCATGGATTAACAGTTCAGGATGTTCAGTCAGTCATCAGTACGGCCATTGGCGGCCAGAGACTGGGAATGACGGTGGAAGGCCGTGAACGCTACCCGTTGCGCGTTCGATATGCACGTGAATACCGTAACACACCCGAGATGATGGAGCGAATTCTGATTCCTGCATCAGAAGGCAGTCAGATTCCCCTTGGTCAGCTCGCTGATATCCGGTTTGAGACCGGCCCCATGAGCATTAAAAGTGAAAACACTTTTTTAAGCGCTTATGTTACGTTTGACCGGCAACCGGAGGAATCCCCGATCGACGTTGTAAACCGTGTTCGGGAGCACCTGGAAGAGCGCATTGATGAAGGTTCATTTACCGTGCCCGACGGTATCAGCTATACGTTTGAAGGGGAGTTTCGGAATCAGCAGAGAGCAGCCGATCGCCTGGCGGTGGTGCTACCAATTACGCTGCTCATCATCTTTTTAATTATCTATTTCCAGTTCAGGTCGGCGCCGGTGACCTTCATTGTTTTTTCAGGAATAGCACTGGTATGGGCCGGAGGGTTCATACTGCTCTGGCTTTACGGACAGGACTGGTTCTTTAACTTCTCAATGTTTGGTGTTGAACTGCGGGAATTTTTCCAGATGGAGGCCATCAACATGAGCGTGGCTGTATGGGTTGGATTTCTTGCCCTGTTTGGCATCGCCGTGGATAATGGCGTGGTTATGGCAACCTATCTTGAACAGCTTTTTGCAAAACAACTGCCTCACAGCAGAGAAGAGATCTATAAAACAGCTATCGCGGCCGGATACCGAAGAGTTCGCCCCTGTTTGATGACAACCGGAACCACACTGCTGGCACTGCTGCCGATTATCACATCACCAGGAAAAGGTTCTGAAATCATGATCCCCATGGCGATCCCCATTTTCGGAGGCATGCTGGTGCAGGTACTCAGCCTGCTGCTGGTTCCGCTGATATATGCCATGTGGAAGGATTTTGAGCTGAACAATATGAATGTAATGGAGGAAGCATGATGAGATATGAGACACAAGATATGAGATATGAGAGTTCCCCCCAAAAAAGGGGGGACAAAGGG
>DATFJD010000016.1:0-5133 GCA_035269475.1 Halalkalibaculum sp. | reverse complement strand
GCTTTTCAGATAATTTCGAAGCATAGGTATCGGTTACCTGTTTTTGGTTATTGGTGCATTACACATCTAATAACCAGGTATCCAATAACCGTACCATTTTAAAAATCTGTGGCCAGATCGTTTAAATAAGCCATTCAAGTCGGTAACCTGTGCGATCTGAAACACCGGGTGTGCGAAATCGAACAGCTTAGATATACCTGTTACAATTAAAAAAGGCCGGATTTAAAATCCGGCCTTCATGTTATCAAGAATTATGTGAGTTGTACCTTATCACACGTTCTCATTTTCAGGTATAGGGAAAGATTCCCATACATTATCTCCGGCTCGGTCTATAGGCAGTTCATCCAGCCGGTCATATCGCCGCATGTCTATCCATCGATGACCTTCGAAGAAGAGTTCATAGCGTCGCTGGCGAAGCATCTCATCGATCAAATCATCCTGAGTCAGCGGACCGCTGTAATTCGGCAGGCCTGCCGCATTGCGAATTACGTTAATATCGTCTTCCGCATCGTCCAGGTCGCCGGCATTATTTCGCTGAGCAAGAGCTTCGGCACGTAATAGAATCAATTCCGCATTGCGAATAATTGGAAAAGGAGCAGCTTGTGATTTATAGACAAAAAGTCCATAATTACTGCTTAGCCCGTCTAGAGAAGCCTCCTCATCTCGAAGTACCACCTTGCTGTCCACACGCTCGTCGCCTGCTTCCGCATCAGCCACCCAAGAGGGATGGGCCACCCAGCTATCGCCGGAACCGGCATTGGGATCGGCAAACACCGGGTTGAGCTGGTCATTAGTTGCCGTTGAATAAACGTGATAAACGCCGAGGCCAAGATCAGCTGCTTCATCCACAAAAGAATCATCGAGGGCTGTAAGTACGGCATCAAAGTTTCCTCTATAAGCAGCAACCCTGGCCCTAAGAGCCCGGTTGAACTGCAGAAAACCCGCCGGCGTATTAAAGCCGTCAAATCCACTGGATAATGAAAAACTGAAGGCTGAACCGGCATTTTGCAGATTAGTTGCCGCATCATCCAGCAGTGTAGCAATTTGAGCATAAGCATCATCCTTGCTCAATACCGCTCCGGTTTGTTGAATATCCGTCTCATTCTGAAGACGAATTCCATTTTCATTTTGCATGGTTAGGGCCATCAGGTATTGGTAGCCTATGATGGTATTGGCGAAGCCGAAAACGCCGTTCTTTTCCGCTTCAGAAAGGGCATCACCCTGAATGGTGTTGACCGACTGAATAAGGATATTGGCATTTCGAATATTGGTGTAAAATGCCGCCCATGGCCGGGTAGTGTAAAAAGATCCGGCATCAAGTTCGGAATTACCTTTACCTAAAAGGTCACCCGTATTGCGGGGCTCCGCGGCCAGGAAACGGTACATCTCGCGACCGATCATACCGGTATTGATATGGTAGATGCGCAGGTCGGTTCTAAGACCCGATTCCGTACCGGTTACAAGGGTATTGACCTCAGAACGTGCCGGGTTGTTAATCACGGTACCTAACTCAGTGTTGTTGGGATCAGGACGATCATCAATTTTGAAGATATCACATCCCGAAACGAGAACAACAAGCACAATGAGCAGTGCTGTATGTTTTAGAAATAAATTATTGTAAAAATTCATAATCAGTTACCTGTATGGATTAAAAGTCGATATTGAAATGGAAATAATACTGTTTGGACGAAGGATATGGAGCAACCTCAATATTTTGCGCTATTGGCTGATTACCGAAGTTTGAAACCTCCGGATCGTAGCTTCTGTATGGCGAAATAGTGAAAAGGTTGGTTGCTGATACGCCAAACCGTATTCCCCTGATGCTCTCGCTTAAAGCCGAGGTAAAGGAAACAGGTACATTATAATACAAACCTATTTCTCTCATTCTCAGGTACGATGCATCCTGCACAAACTGATCTGTGCTTATTCCAAGCAGACTTAACCGCTTTATCCCATTGGGAGTATCATCCGAGATACCTGCAGCCTGGTTCTGATAATCGGCAAAGGTCAGATCCGTGTCATCATAATCAGGTGTAGTACCGTTCAGGTCATACAGCAGTTCTGTCAGGTTGATAGTATCTCCTCCTTTTTTCCAGTGAAGCAGGAAGGAGAAATCAACATTTTTAAAGATGTTGAACTGGTTTGAAAAGGAGAGCTGGAAATCAGGCTCGCCGTCTCCCAGCTTTTTGGTGACGATGATGGGGTTTCCACTGCCATCGGTTGCCAGACTTCCGTCATCATTGGTCTGGGGATCCAGTCCGACAATCTGGGTAGCAGATTTACCTTCTTCAATGCGATACACACCCAGGGAGGTACCGAAACCGCCCACATCAAAAGCAGGTACCGGAAGATCGGTAACTTCAGAAACATTCTTCCAGAAATTAAGTGTGGAGGTCCATCGCAAGTCACTTGAGTTGACCGGTATGAGGTCAAGGCCTATCTCAATACCGCGATTTCGCATCTCACCGGCGTTAAAGCTTTCGAAACTAAATCCGGTAGACGGTTCCAGCTCCCGCTGAAGCAGCATGTCCTCAATGGATTTCTGGTAAACCGTAAAGCTGAGAGAAGCCAATCCATCGGATAGGCTCAGGTCAAAACCACCTTCAATCTCCGTTTGCCGTTCTGGCTTGATGTCATCGACACCGCGAGTGTTCGTCAGCAATATGCCGCCAAAGCCCCCAATATTAGACGGTGCCAGGGAGGTAAACTTGGATCCGAACGTTGAAAGGTTACCGGTCTGTCCGAATGCCACCCTGAACTTGAGGTTATCCACCAGGTCGCCTTCCCAGAAATCCTCATTGGTCAGGTTCCAGGCAAAGGATGCTTTCGGATAGAGATAGATTTTGTCGACGTCCCCGTTTCTGTCAGACTTATCCCCGCGCAAACCGACAGTAGCAATATAGGTATCGCTAAGGTTCAGTTCTTCCTGTATAAAGAAACCACGATCGCGCTGGAAAACACGAGTCTGGTTCACGTTTACCGAGACGGCCTGGTCAATGTTGGTCTGCGTACCGAGAACACCGTTTGAAACATTCAGAACAGAGTTCTGGTCATTATTAAAGGAAGTATAACCCAGCTGGGAAACCAGCGTGAAACCGCTCCTTGGCATGTAGGTATGAACCAATATTGCTGAAGTATTGGTGTTCAGGTTGTCGGTACTGGTTTCAATAAGTGTTCCCGGCGCTCCGCTGGCCTGCTCGAATTGCAGGTCACTGGGAAATATCAGCTTGTTCTTCTGGCTGAAGAAATCAACACCTCCCGTAAATTGAAATTTCAGCAGATTTTGCGCCTGCTGAAGAATATTATAATCGAGCTGCACGGAAGTCAGTACCCGGTTTATACCTTCATTATTAGAGAACAGGTCCCTGGTCTGCAACTGGTTGGCCGCATTAAAGGGATGGGAAGGATAGATCCCGTTTTCATCCGGACGCAGGTCAATAAAGCTGGGGGTGGCAACCATCGAGACACCGAAGGTAGTGCCGGTATTATCATTGTTGGTTAATCCCCGACGCGATTCTGAGTGTATGTAGTTCGTAGAAACCGCCACTTTTAGCTTCTCGGTAAATCGGTGGTCTACGTTGGCTCTGATAGACTGCCTTTCATAGCCTGTGGTCTTAATAATACCCTCGTCATCCTGAAGCGTACCGCTTACATAAAAGCTGGTGCTCTCATTTCCAAAGCTGCTGCTGAGCTGTGTTTTAGACAGCAATCCTTCATTTCCATACATCAGTTCTTCATAATCCAGGAAACCACGTCCTGAGCTCTGAGCTTCATTAAACAGTGCCAAACCCGTACTACCAAAAGCGGCTTCAGCTGTTGTTGCTGTAAATTCACGCTGCCCGAGTTTCTTTTGAATGGTAGTTATACCAATTGATTGAGAAGCGCTAAACTGGGCTTTGCCCGAGCTACCGCGTTTCGTTTTAATAATGACCACACCGCTGGAGGCCCGCTGGCCGTAAATAGCTGCAGCCGATGCACCTTTAAGAATCTCAATACTCTCTATTTCACTTGGATTCAAATCCGCAATTCGATTAACCGGGTTGTCCTGGTTTGAGGCACTTCCACCGGCTGCCGCTGCTGTTACAGCATTCGATCCGTTTGAAATGGCGTCATTATTCATGTAGATCCCGTCTACAATATACAGCGGTTCCGATGACCCGTTGATAGTTGTAACCCCTCTAAGCTTTACGGAAATACCGCCGCCGGGTGCACCTGAGTTGGAACTGATATTGGCACCGGTAACCTTGCCGTACAAATCGGAGCTTAAGGTCTGAGTAGGGGAACTGCCAATAAGCTCATCTGCAGATACCGAGGAAACGGAATTGGCAAGATTCGATCGCTTGACCGAAGTTGCAAGTCCGGTTACCACCACTTCTTCAAGGTTTGCAACATCCTGCCTGAGTGTGATTTCTACCTCGTTATTAGTAGCAGAGACCTCAATATTTTTTGATATATACCCGATATAGGTAATGCGAAGTGTTGCATTTTGCCCGGGTAATTCAAGAGTGAATGCCCCTTCAATATCTGTGGTGGTTCCGCTCTGGGATTCCTGGTGAAATACATTTACCCCGACCAGTGGATCACCTGTAGTTTCGTCTGTTATGGTACCTCTTACTGTAAATTGTGCCATTGCAACCTGTGAGAGAAGCAATAAAACAAACAGCAGAGAATACGTTTTGTAGCTGTTGTTCATAGTAGTATGGATTTAATGATTGTTTAGGAGTATTGATCAATGATTTTTATATCTTTAATAAACATAGGTACTATTACCCATATGTCTGTTTTATATAAAGATAAAGCACAATTTAACCTAATTTTACAAAGTTTCAATATTTATGTGTTTTATCGGATTATAATAGTACAGGTGGGATATACCTGTTTTAGAAGTGCCCAGCTATGAAATTATGTATTTTAAAAAGATGTTTTGATATATGAGTGTTGAGAGAAATGCTTAAAAGAGAGTAATATTATTATGGACAAAACAAGAGATCTTTATCTGGAAGCAGCCATGTTGCCTGGTTATGTTGAAACTGAAAATATGGCAAAGGAGGCGGTAAAAACCGTACTCGGTATACTCGCAAGCAAAATGTCGGACCAAGACGCCCGATCCTTTATTACAGATCTACCTGAGTA
>DATFJD010000015.1:0-3343 GCA_035269475.1 Halalkalibaculum sp. | reverse complement strand
AGTCCACTCCCGGTCGGTATTGAATAAAGTCAGGTTTGCAGGTGCGCCCTCCTCAATTTTCGGAACCTCCAGGTTCAATATTTCTCTCGGATTGTCTATCAGCTTGGCCAGCACGTCTTTCAGTTTCATCTTGCCCGGTTTTAGTAATCGCCTGCCGGTTACACCCCACGCCGTTTCCAGGCCGATAATCCCGTTAGGGGCATAAATAAATTCCACTTCCTTTTCCTCGATGGCATGGGGAGCATGATCGGTACATATGGCATCGATTGTACCGTCAGCCAGACCTTCGATCATAGCCTCAACATCTTCCCGGGTACGTAACGGTGGATGCATCTTATAGTTGGTGTCAAAATTTTGGCTTTCGATTTCCTCATCGGTTAAATCAAAATGATGGGCACAAACTTCCGTAGTAACATGAACGCCATCGGCCTTTGCCCTGCGTACCAGTTCTACCGCTTTTGCCGTACTGATATGTGCTACATGGACATGGCCTCCGGTAAATTCAGCAAGCAAAATATCACGGGCAATCATAACCTCTTCTGCAATGCCCGGGGTACCTTCAAGGCCGAGACGCGTCGATACCCTTCCTTCATGCATGTGCCCCGGACGTGAAAGTTTGAGATCCTCTTCGTGGTTGATAATGGGTACTCCCAGCATGGATGAGTATTCCAGGGCAACCCGCATCAGCTCTGAATTGTATACCGGATCCCCGTCATCGCTAAAAGCCACCGCGCCGCCCTCTTGCATGTCGGCCATTTCTGCAATAGACTCGCCTTTTCTATTTTTTGATACGCATCCGATGGGATGGACATTGACAGCGAGCGGCTCCGATTTCTTTTTAATAAACTCGACCACATCGCGGGTATGGATGGGCGGATTGGTATTGGGCATGCAAGCCACTTCTGTAAAGCCACCGAAAGCGGCAGCCCGGCACCCGGTTTCAATTGTTTCTTTGTGTTCATATCCCGGTTCGCGCAGATGCACATGCATATCCATCCAGCCGGGGGAGATATAAGAGCCCGAAGCATCGTGTACTTTTTCACTGCCTTTTGCTTCCAGGCCTTTTCCTATTTCGGCTATTTTGCCTTTCTTAATGCGAATGTCAACCTTCTCTCCGCCCTCATGGCTGCGGCTGACAGGCTTCACATTTTTAATCAGTAAATCGGGAGTATGACTCATACAAACTTTCTGTTATTTTTGATGCTAAATATACAAAAGCCACAGATAAACACAGACATAAATTAGATCGCGGATAATACAGAACGTGGATTTCACAATATAAGACAGTGTGAATTAGCGGTATCTGCATAATCCGTGTTCCAATGACTTTCTTATGACACAACCTGACTTATTCAAGCCGTCAGTTCTTACGGTTTCTGAGCTGACCGGAGAAATTAAAAGCCTGCTCGAGGGCAACTTCCTGGATATCAAAGTAGAAGGCGAGATCAGCAACGCCAGCAAGAGCAGAAGCGGACACATTTACTTTACCCTGAAAGACGAAGATGCACAGCTTTCATGTGTAATCTGGCGGGGAATTGCTCAGCGCCTTGACGTAGATCTGGTAGACGGACAGCAAATTGTAGCGGGAGGCGATATTCAGGTGTATCCACCCCACGGCAAGTACCAGCTAATTGTCCGTTCCGTCAAACAGGCGGGTATCGGGGCGCTTCAGGAAGCCTTTGAAAAGCTAAAAGCGAAGCTTAAGGAGGAAGGACTCTTCGATGATGCCCATAAAAAATCCTTGCCCAAATTCCCCATGCGCATTGGGGTGATTACTTCAGCTACCGGCGCCGCTTTTCATGATATTCGGGACACGCTGGAACGCCGGTGGCCACTGGCAACTGTTCTCTTGCATCATGCCAGTGTACAGGGTGTAAACTCTGCCCCGGAACTGGTTAAAGCTATCAACTGGTTCTCAAATAAGAATAATGTTGATGTATTAATCGTAGGTCGCGGGGGCGGCTCCCTCGAAGATCTGTGGCCTTTTAATGAGGAGGCGGTAGCAAGAGCACTTTTTGATTGCAAAGTGCCCACTGTCAGTGCTGTCGGACATGAAGTGGATTTCAGCATTTCCGATTTTGTAGCCGATGCACGCGCCGCTACGCCAACTCAAGCCGCTATCCTGGCTACGCCTGACATCAATGAAATTCGCATGTATGCCGACGATCTTTCTACCCGGCTTGCCCGTGCAGTTGATGAAAAAGTGTCCGGAGAAAAAGAACGAGTAGAACAGTTGCTGAAGTCTCATGCCCTCCGGGCAGTTAAACAGAAAGTGACAAACAGCCGCGAACGCATTGAACATTTTACGGAGCGATTAAAGCATAGAAAAGAGCTCCTATTCCTTCACAAAAAAGAAAAATTAAATAACCTTAGTCATCGCCTGGAACAGCAAGACCCTCACGGCCCGCTCGAAAAGGGTTTTGTACGCGTGGAGCAGGAAGAGGTGTGGATTCAAAGGGCCGCAGAATTTGAAGAAAAGAAAACATTTGAACTGATCTGGAAAGACGGGAAGGTTGCGGTTAACAGTGATCAGTGAACAGTGAACAGTGTGTCAGGGAGCAATGAAGAATTAAAAATTAGGAATGAAAAATAGGACTTAACTTCGGTCTTGAAAACGAGCAGGCTGATTACCGGAAACAATGGTAAAATGTTATGCCTGTTCACCAAAGCCAGGTACGCATGGTAAAATAAATGACAACTGACATGGAAACACGTGAATGCCCGAGTTGTGCAATGGAAGTAGATGCCAACGCAGAGGCTTGCCCGATCTGCGGTTATGAATTTCCGAAACAGTCAACCGGAATGAAGATTATGGTATGGGTGATGGTGATTCTACTGCTGGCGTGGCTGCTTCTGTAATTTTTGAATAGATGGAAGCTATCCGTAAATCAACATTAAGAATTCAAAATTCAATATTGATTGTCCCGTCAGACTCGTCAATTGCTCTGCGATTGACGGTACTTCGGACGCTCAGCGTCCATTCCGATAGGCTGGCAAAGAATTAGAAACCAATTCTAAATCCATTGATTCCAATCACTAAAACGAACAGCCTCTGATACCTGTTCCCTGTTCCCTGACACACTGCTCACTGACACACTGTTCACTGCCCCCTACTCCCCACCTGCGCGGGATAACAGCCCAGCACTTTTAGCGAGTCTGCCTGTTTTCTCAGTTCTTCGAGTGCCGCATGCGTGTCGCTGTCATCAACATTGGCTTCAATGTCCAGGTAGAACAAATATTTCCAGGGTTCATTGGGCTTTGGACGAGATTCCAGTTTAGCCATGTTAATGCCGTGTTCTTCCAAAACTCTGAGGCAGCTGATCAGCGATCCCTTATCGTGTGA
>DATFJD010000014.1:0-3982 GCA_035269475.1 Halalkalibaculum sp. | reverse complement strand
CGAGCTTTGGCCCAGTCTCGTTTTACGGTGCGTTCACTAACATCCAAAGCGTCGGCTATAGCGCTAACCTTCATTCTGCCAAAAAATCGCAAGGTTACAACATCAGCCATACGTTCATCAAACTGCGCTAATTCATACAATTTTGTATCCAGGTCTATTAATTGATCAGCTTCATAATGGGCTTTGAGCAGTTCATCTATATAGGTGACGTCCTCTTGATCTCCACCTCGCTTTTGAGCTTTTTTCTTCCGGGCATGATCGATGAGAACCTGCCGCATGCACCGGGCGGTTATGGCGAGAAAGTGATTTTTGTCATTGGCTTTGATGGTGGACTGATCTACCATTTTTAGATAAACTTCATGAACCAATGAGGTTTTGGTGAAAGTTATATTCTTCCGCTCTTTTTGTAATTTGGAGTAGGCAATTTGTTTAAGCTCGTCGTATACAAGTGGGAAAAGCTTTTTAGAAGATCCGTTCTCACTCTCTTGTATATTGATCAGCAACTTTGTAAAGTCGGTTTCTCCCCTCATAATCAGCCAACTACGTATAATTGAAATAAATCTTTGTCGTAAATCTTTTAAAATTTAAATCATTATTCAAATAAAAAAAGGAACGAACATTGAGTGAATGTTAATCTAATGTGAGGAGTAAGAAGCGCTGGTCATTTTGTTTTTACCCTCTCGGGTGAAACTCTTTATGTACCTGGTGCAGCAGCGAGCGATCTACGTGGGTATAGATTTCGGTGGTGATGATGGAAGAGTGCCCTAGCATCTCTTGTACCGCCCGCAAATCGGCACCGCCTTCGAGCAGGTGGGTGGCAAAGGAGTGCCGGAAGATGTGGGGATAGACATTTTTTTCGATGCCGGCCCGTTCTGCGGCATCGTTCACAATATTCCAGATGCTCATTCGAGAAAGGGGGTTGCCCCGCTGGCTGAGGAAAATCTTGTTCTTCGCTTTCTGCGGGTTTTTATCGCTCTGAAACTTCGGGCGAACTACTTCAATATAGTGTTCCAGGGCAGTCTGGGCCATTTCACCGACCGGGACAAGCCGCTCCTTGTTGCCCTTGCCGATCACGCGAATAAAGCCGATCTCAAATATCAGGTTGTCCAGTTCCAGGTTTACCAGCTCGGTGACGCGCATGCCGGTTGCATACAAGGTTTCAAGTATGGCGGCGTTGCGAATTCCGGCATCGGTCTCCCGATTGGGTATATCTAGGATGGCAGACACTTCAGTAGGGTTAAGCACCTCGGGAAGCTTTTGTGCTTTCTTGGGCAGCTCTATGAGTTCGGCCGGATTTGCTTCGGCCAGTTTTTCCACAACGGCAAATTCATGAAAACTGCGGATGCTGGAAACATTTCGTGCAACCGAACTGACGGAAAGATCCATCTCGCTCAGTTCCTCGAGGTACTGTTCTATATGCTGCAGGGTGACTCCACCCAGGTCTCTCAGCTGTAGATCACGGGCAAGGAATTTCAGGTAGCGCCGCAAGTCATTTTCATAAGAGTCAATGGAATTTTTTGAGAGGCCTTTTTCAAGCTTAACAAACTGAAGGTAACGCTTTAATTCCTGCTCAAAATGCATGGCATTGCGGGAGGCTAAGTGTTATGATATTCGTCCACCGTCGGTGGCCCTTCGGGCGAGTAATCGTCTTTTTTAACTTTGAATTTTTCTGACGATGCCTGTTCCGAATCGCCTTTCTTTTCTTTAGCGCTTTCCACCTCATCCTTGTCGGGATACTCAACCCGGCTGTGATAAATGCCCAGGAGTATATTAAGGAAGGTTTCCTTGATAACCCTCAGGTCCTGGAAGGTGAGTGGCGTATTGCTAAGCTGTCCTTCATAAACCCTGTTGTCAACCATCTTGTTGATGAGGTTTTCCAGCTTCTGGTAGTTGGGGTCTTTCATGGCCCGTGAGGCTGCTTCCACCCCGTCGGCCAATAGCAAAATACCGGTTTCCTTGGTTCTGGGCAGGGGACCGTCGTATCTGAAATCCTCTTCCTGGATCTCATCTTTTTCCTCATCGGCATTCTCTTTCGCCTTCACATAAAAGAACTTGATCAGTGAGGTTCCGTGATGCGTTTTGATGAAATCTATAAGAATTTCAGGCAGTCCGTGTTCCTTGGCCATCTTAACGCCGTTGCTTACATGGGCTTTAATTACCAGGGCGCTCATCCTGGGTTTCAGTTTCTCATGCTCGTTGGAACCGGTCTGATTTTCGGTAAAGTAGCCCGGTTTCTCCATCTTGCCGATATCATGATAAAGGGCACCGACCCGGGCCAGCAGTCCGTTTGCTCCAATAGCACTGGCTGCCGCTTCTGCCATGTTCGCTACCTGCAGGCTGTGATGAAAAGTACCCGGAGCCCGGTTCATAAGCTGCTTTAGCAGGGGCAGGTTATTGTCGCTTAATTCAATAAGCGTAAAGTCGGTAGTTACATTAAACGTCTTTTCAAACAGCAGAATGAGCGGATAGGTAAAGAGAATGAATATGGCATTGATGGCTACAAAAAAGAGGTCATTCAGCAGTTCCTGTCCGGCCTGGTAGGCGGTCATATTAAAACTGAGAATTACCAGCGCGTAGCAGGCAAAAACGATACCGGGGGTGGTAAAGAAAAATTGCGAACGTTTTTTAATATCCCGTACAGAGAAAAGTCCCAGGCTACAGGCTACGGTAGTGGCAACGACATATTCGTAGTTATTGCCGTTTATGAGACCGGTCAGTAATGCAAGGGTGAAGGTTGACAACAGGCCGACCCTGGAGTCAAATATGATAGTAAGGATGATCGGTGTAATGGCCACCGGAACAATATAGGGCGATATATTTTCCAGCTCGTATGCTACGGCGCTGCCTACGCATATCAAACTCATGGCAATGATCACCAGCAGCAGCATGGCGTTATCTTCAAAGATAGATTTGCGGTACAAGTAGAGGTAGAAAAAGAAAATGCTGATTATGGCAATAATTGCCAGAACATCGCCCCCGTATCGCAGCCAGCGCTCAAAGTCACTGGCATTCTGTGACCGCGCCTCCGCAAGGCTTTGTAGCATGTTTAGTTTTTCCTGGGTGACAATATCACCCCTTCTGATAATAACCTGTCCCTGGGCAACGACACCTTTGGTTTTGGAAATCTCGGATATAGCCTCCTGGATCTTCGACTCCGTGTCCTTAGCGCTGTAAACCAGGTTCGGTTCAATGACCTGGTTGAATATCTCATACCCGGCATTGGCAATATTTTCCCTGAATCGCTGCGTGAGCTGGTAGGTGGCATATTCACGGGCATCCTGCAAATCGCGCACGTTAGCGATATTCTGAGTTCGCTCGGTTCGCTCTTTCAGGTTCCTGACCGTTATCTGGTCATTGGTAAACTCCTGCTTATTCATATTGATGATTCCATCACTCAGAAGCTCGGAGGAGATGTTTTTGATAGATTCCTCCAGTTCGCCTCCAACAAAACGATTGCCCGAAGCCGTCTTGGTATCGGCAGACCGATTTTCAATTTCGGTAAGGCGGTAATTTTGCTGAAGTGCCTGCCAGGATGATTCCGAAAGATTTAGCCCTGAGGCTCTTTTTGCCTGTATAAAGGCCAGGCTGTCCTGTGTCGCATTCCGGTTCGGCTGCCCGGCTTGCTGCCACTCTTCATACTCACTCATCACAGACTGCAGGTTGTTAAACAGCGAATCTACCCGGGTCTGAATACTGATACCGGTATTTCGCTCTTCATGGAATATCGGGGGTATGGAGTTGCGGATAGCTTCCTTCTCATTTTCAATCTGCTCCTTGGTTTTCTGAATAGGAAAGTTGAAAGGAGCGGTCAGGTCGTCGGCTCTCCAGGGTTCCTTCAGTTCATAATTGCTGGGTTCCTTAAAGGATGCCTGGGGTACGGAAAATACAAGAAGCAGAAAAAAGCCAAATATAATTGCTATGCGTACATATATATTTTGCTGCAGCGTAGACGACTCTTCTTGCTTTTTTTTCTTCTCCCCAA
>DATFJD010000013.1:0-3921 GCA_035269475.1 Halalkalibaculum sp. | reverse complement strand
TCCACAGTTCAGAAGGAGACTGTGATTAAAGGTGTCGGAGACGACGCTGCAGTTCTTGAGTGTAGGGAGGGTACTTACAGCTTGCTCAGTTCAGAGACATTTATGGAAGGGGTTGATTTCGACCTGACCTATACACCGCTAAACCACCTGGGTTACAAGGTTGCCTCATCGGCCATAAGTGATATCTATGCTATGAATGGCAAGCCGGATACCCTGTTGGTGAATATGGCTCTTCCCAACAAACTGTCCGTGGACATGGTAAAGGAAATCTATAAAGGTATCTATTCATGCGGTGCAGAACATGATTTCCAGGTAGTAGGGGGAGATCTGACCGCCTCTCACCAGATATTGTCAATCAGTATGACCTGCCGGGGAATGGTGGAAGAAGAAAAAATTGTATATCGCAGGGGAGCGCAAGAAGGTGACGCCGTCTGCGTTACCGGCGACCTTGGCGGTGCCATTGCCGGGCTTCGCATCCTTTTAAGGGAAAAAGAGTATTGGCAGGAGAGTCAGCAGCAGCAGTTTCAACCCGACCTGGAAGACTATGAATATGTCGTTCAGAGACAGCTGGTTCCATTTGCACAGAAAAAGTTTATTGACACCATAGCGGAACTGGAGATGTTGCCATCGTCCATGATTGACTTGACACAGGGTCTGGTCAGTGAATTGTCAAATATTACGGATGCTTCCGACACCGGCGCACTGATTTACCAGGCTGCACTGCCCATTGCTCTTGAAACACGGCAGGTGGCCGATGAAATGAAAGAAGATGTCGATAAATATGCTCTTTACGGCGGTGAGGATCTTGAAATGCTTTTTACACTGAAAAAAGAACAGGTAGAGCAATTAGCTGATACTTTTTCTAACTTTACTGTGATAGGCAAGATTACCTCAGAGTATGATGCTCCGGTTATGCAGACCGGGGAAGGCGAGCTGATCAGTTTTAAGGAATGACAAATGAAATCATTCAATATACCTTCAGTTACTGCGTTACAAATTTAGCACAACATTAAAGAGAACCATTCGTAAGCCACCCTGTATTGATAAGAGATATGGATTGAGGCACGCAGGGTAATTTAATTTACCTTATATTTAGTTCTAGAAATTAATCGATAAAGACTTTAAATGTCAGAAAAAAAGAAGCCACAGAAAAAAAGAGATTCCGATTCCAAGAATCCAATAAAGGGCAAGAACAGTAGCCCAAAGTTCCCGATATGGATCTATGCCGTGCTATTGCTAGCTCTATTTGGCATTCAGATTTTCTTTATGAGTCAGGGAACCGGCAATCGCATCAAGTACAGCCAGTTCCTGGAGTATGTTGAGAAAGGATACGTCAAGGAAATTACAATTAAGAATAACAGCACCATAACCGGTGAGTACAGCCAGAAAGCGGTTCAGGAAGGAATTGTCAACCAGAATAAGGATCAGGACCAATGGCAGCTGACCGACTCTGAGCCCAGTAATTTATTTAATACCACGATGATAGAAGGCGATGAGATTCGTCCGCTATTGGATGCCAATGAAGTGGTCTACGATGCCAAAATAGAAGAAAACTGGTTTGACGGCATTTTTATGTGGCTGATTCTCATCGGTCTTGCCATTGCCTTCTGGATATTCATTTTCCGGCGCATGAATCCCGGGCAGCAGGTTTTGAATATCGGAAAAAATAAAGCCTCACTTTATGACAAGCAGAAAGAGAATAAGGTCTCTTTCAGGGATGTTGCCGGGCTGGAAGAAGCCAAGGCCGAGGTCGAAGAGGTTGTAGAATTTCTTAAGAATCCGAAAAAATTTACCAAACTCGGCGGTACCCTCCCAAAAGGGGTCCTGCTGGTAGGCCCTCCGGGAACCGGTAAAACCTTGCTTGCCAAGGCAACGGCAGGAGAGGCGGATGTTCCCTTCTTCAGCCTGAGCGGGTCTGATTTTGTTGAGATGTTTGTGGGGGTCGGCGCCGCACGAGTTCGAGATCTGTTCAAGCAGGCCAAAGAGAAAGCACCATGTATCATCTTTATTGATGAGATTGACGCTATCGGGCGGAGTCGCGGTAAAGGCATGATGATGGGCTCTAACGATGAGCGGGAAAACACCCTTAACCAGCTTTTAAGTGAAATGGACGGCTTTAACACCGATAAGGGTGTGATTATCATGGCCGCCACCAACAGGCCCGACGTGCTCGATTCTGCCCTGCTGCGGCCCGGACGGTTCGATCGCCAGATTCTCATTGACAAGCCTGACCTCAACGGAAGGGTGAGCGTTCTTGAAGTACACAGCAGAAAGCTGAAGCTTTCAAATAATATTGACCTTAAACTGCTGGCTTCTCAAACGCCCGGATTTGCGGGAGCGGAACTGGCAAACCTGTGTAATGAAGCGGCGCTTATGGCTGCCAGACGCGGCAAGGAGGCTGTGGAGATGGTAGACTTTCAGGACTCCATAGAAAGGGTGATTGCCGGCCTTGAGAAGAAGAACAAACTGATCAGCCCGAAAGAGCGGAAGATTGTTGCTTACCATGAAGCGGGTCATGCGATTGTAGGCTGGTACCTTGAACATACTGATCCCGTACTTAAGGTTAGTATCGTACCTAGGGGACTTGCCGCACTGGGCTACACCTTGCAGACCCCACTGGAAGACCGCTTCCTGATGACCACAGAAGAGCTGGATGACAAGATTTGTGCCTTGCTGGGCGGCAGGATATCTGAGGAAATTATATTCGGACGCATATCCACCGGTGCGCAGAATGACCTGGAGCGCATCACCAACATGGCTTTTGCCATGGTTGCCGAGTATGGTATGAGCGAGGAAATCGGTTATTTATCGCTTAAAGATTCCAATAATCCGGAAAACAGCTACGGATTCAATAAGAAATATTCACAGCGTACTTCAGAACGCATTGATGATGCGGTGTCAAAAATAGTGAAAAAGAACTATGAACGTACCAAAAAGCTTCTGATGGACCACAAAGAGGAGCTGGAAAAAATGGCTGAGACTCTTCTTGAAAAAGAAGTCCTTGACCACAATGATCTTAGGGATCTGCTGGGAGACCATCCGGAAGGCAAATATCCGGAAGGAATCTTCAGGGACGAATACGAGACGGCCAAGGTAAACGGAAAGCCTTCAAAAGCCGAAACCGTGAAGGAAAATATTGATGAGGAGGCTACAACCGTAGAATCCAAAGCAAGTCCCGATGATACCGACCCCGGTGAAGCCGAAGAAAGTGATGTCTCTAAATAGACTAGATCAGGAACATTAAATAGGGTATTAATTTTATAAACGGCGGCTATTTATCTTTTAAATAGCCGCTTTTTTTATTCTCATCAATAAGATAAAGTTAAAGTCCCGGTTCAACTCCCTGAGTAGGGCACGGTTACCCTTCCAACAGCTGTCAATTGAACAATATTGAGCCTGTATACGGCCTCTCTTAACACTGGCTTAATTTTAGAGTAACAGAAGCGTAACCCTGTGTTAATTGTATGGCTAAATGAGTGTGCTATCCTAGCATATCATGTTAAGGAAAACACAAACCAATCAGCACACTTATTGTGAAAGCACAAAACAGAATATACAGCTTTAAAACCTTAGTCCTTGCCTTTGTAACTACACTGTTACTCACAGGTTTGGCTTTCTCTCAGGGTAGCGACTCGCAATACGGTAAAATTGTCGGCAAAGTAGTAGATGCCGAAACCGGGGAAACCATTATCGGTGCTAACGTTGTGATCAGCGGAACCAGCCAGGGCGATGCAACCGATATTGATGGCAAGTATTCTATTGATAAGGTACAGCCCGGCATCTATTCGCTCACCACATCCTATATATCCTATACCAGAAAAACTCTCACCGGAATAGAAGTTGAGGTCGGTGAAGTAGTCACTGTGAACATTAAACTCAGCCCTGAAACACTCGGGCTTGAAGAGGTGATTGTATCGGCCC
>DATFJD010000012.1:0-14298 GCA_035269475.1 Halalkalibaculum sp. | reverse complement strand
AATCACGCGGCCTACTGCGCTTCAAAAGGAGCCCTTGAAGCACTGGTTAAGCAAGCCGCAGTAGATTACGGTCCTGACATCCGTATTAATATGGTGAGCCCCGGTCCGACCTACACTGCCCTTTACGAGGATTCTGCCGCTGCATTTCCAAATCCCGAGACGGTACTTGATGAAGTGCCCGATTCCCTGCCTATGAAAAGAATAGGACGCCCTGAGGAAATTGCCAAAGCTGTGCTATTTCTGGCAAGCGATGACTCGTCGTGGACCACCGGTTCAGTACTCACCGTTGATGGGGGTGCCTCGGCTGCCGGATAGGTTTGGCTAGTCGTGAGAAATGAACGCGGAGCGTACGGTAGCTGCGTCAACCGCAGAGCGGATTGACGAGAATTATTTTCCGGAATAACCGGTGTTCCAGCATCCAACCTCCAACCTCCAACTTCTAGCTTCTAGCTTCTAGCTTCTAGCTTCTAGCTTCTAGCTTCTAACCTCCAGTTTCCAAACTTACTTAGCAAAAATCTGCTCCTTATTTTTAAAGGCTTTGAATTCCAGGGCATTACCGCTTGGATCCAGAAAAAACATGGTAGCCTGTTCTCCCGGCTTGCCTTTAAACCTGACATAGGGTTCGATAACAAAATCTATCTGCTCAGATTTCAATCTTTCAGCCAGCTCTTCCCACTCATCCCATTCCAAAATGAGTCCGAAATGCTTGGCCGGAACCTCATGCCCGTCAACTTCATTGGTACTTGATTTCCCGGCTTCTTCCGGGCTCAGGTGAGCAACAACCTGGTGTCCCCAAAAATTAAAGTCTATCCATTTATCGGAACTCCTTCCCGTTTCGCAGCCCAGAATATCGCGGTAAAAGTGAAGGGTTTGTTCCAGGTCAGAAACAGGAAAAGCCAGATGGAATGGTTGAATATTTTTTTCAGACATAAGTTACGTAAGGAATTATTTGAATGTACACTCAATTTATTGTTTAATTAGTTCTGAAAATATAAATCACCGTCACATTATGAAATCAAAAAAACTTGAATTTCCCGGACACTCGGGCGACCTCCTTTCTGCACGATTGGATTTCCCGGAGCAGGGCGACCCCAAAGCCTACATCCTGTTTGCCCACTGCTTCACTTGTTCTAAAAACCTGAAAGCCGTAGGCAATATAGCCCGGGCATTAAACGAAGAGGGTTTTGCCGTATTCCGTTTTGACTTTACCGGCCTCGGTGAGAGCGAAGGCGATTTTGCGAACACCAATTTCTCATCGAATATTGATGACCTTATTGCAGCTGCTCACTATTTGTCAAAAGAATACCGGTCACCCGGTATACTGGTCGGCCACTCTCTGGGAGGTGCGGCGGTGCTTCAGGCTGCCCATGAAATAGACAGCTGCAAAGCCGTTGCCACCATTGGCGCCCCTTCCAACCCGGAACATGTGAAGAAAAATTTTGAACCCAAGCTGGATGAGATTGAAGAAAAAGGCGAAGCGGAAGTAACGCTGGCCGGACGCTCTTTCAACATTAAGAAACAATTTCTTGACGATCTGGATCGCGCAAACATGAATAACCGCATCAGCAATCTTGGCCGTGCCCTGGTCATATTTCATTCACCCATTGACAATACAGTTGGTATCGACAATGCGGCTGAAATTTTTGTAAAGGCCAAACATCCTAAAAGTTTTATATCCCTTGATAATGCCGATCACCTGCTGGCCAATGAAGAAGACAGCAGGTATGTAGGAACCATGCTGGCTACCTGGGCGTCTAAATACCTTTGATTTGAATGCCATTCAAACACATCTTGTTAAACTAATGAAAATCCATAATTATTAATTAAACAGAGCACTATGAAATTATTTCTCAAAATTTTCCTCGGGCTATTTGCAATTGCGTTTATCGCAGCCGGTTGCGCACAGCAAACCGATGAAAGTTCACAAGGACAAACCGAAGAACAAATGCAGCAATCTGCTGAATTCACCAAAGCGGTAGCTCATATACATGCCAAAGATGACGGCGAAGCACTTGGATCCGTCACTTTTGAGCAAACGGAAGGTGGAGTAAATGTAAATGCACAGCTCTCCGGACTGGAAGAAGGGAAACACGGTTTTCACATTCACCAGTATGGTGACTGCACTGCAGAAGATCTGACCTCTGCAGGCGGCCACTACAATCCTTATAACATGCAGCACGCAGCACCTACCGATTCCCTGCGACACATGGGCGACATGGGTAATCTGCCGGTAGGGCCAGAAGGTAACGGAACTTTGGATTACCTCGATACAGTGATCGAATTAAACGGGCCCAACAGTATCATTGGCAGAGCTATTATCATTCACAGTGGTGCCGATGACCTCACTTCCCAGCCTTCAGGAGCTGCCGGTGAGCGAGTAGCCTGCGGCATTATCGGAATAGCGAATACCGATACTTCCGGCATGTAAATTATATGCCGGCTACGTGAGCTGCTTCAGGTTCAATACACCCTGAACTGATTTATAATAGGAATATTGACGTCAGTCCGTCCGATACGGGCTGGCGTTTTTATATCCGGAAAGAAAACAATGCCGGTTGCTGGTATTAGAGCCTAGTTATTGTCCGGGAATATGTGCGTTCACGGCGTCTTTTTTGTTTCCCGGAAACCGTTGGTCAATACAAAGAAGATCACCATACCCCCAATAAATGTCAGTACAGAGACGGCAACCAGCACTCCCGAAGGCTGTATTATAAAAATTGCCGCAATAAACTGGGCCACTATTATAACATATAGCAGGTAAGCTATAGCCAATCTCTTTATCTTATTTACTAAATAGGCACCGAAAGGGGCACCCAGCATGACCACCGGAATGCATACCAGCCAGAAATTTATTGCTTCCGTTTGCATATCCCCCAAAACAAAAAAATGAAGAAGGGTACCGACTACGGCGTTGGAGGCCATGAGTATAACGGAAGTTGGCGTGGCAATCTTTTCTGACAAGTTATACTTTAGTGTTACAAAAGCGAAGGTACAGATATCTATCCCATTCCCGAAGATAGCACTGAGGATGCCACCCAAAAATCCTATGAAGAATAATTCTGTTTTCTGTTGACGGTTCAGGGAAGACAGAGAGGTTATCGTATCCCTCTTTCTAATGTGATTTATCACAAATAGGGCAATGCCAAAGCTCAGCCAGAAAGAGACAAATACCATTTTGGCATAGGCCGGTGAAACTAATGGGACGACAAAAAAGGTTGCCAGAATGATTCCCAAAGTACCTCCCGCCATCGCCAGCCAGAGATAGGTTCTTTCAATTTTAATACCCTTGGCAACGATCCACAATGTCGCTGCGGTCATACCTATACTTTGTATGGCCAGGCTGAAATTCCGGGCAACATCAGGGACAATTTGAAAACCCAGGGTCATTACGGGGTAGGCAATGGCCCCTCCTCCTTCCGAACTGGCCCCCGCAATAAATGAACCGAAGATCATGGTCACGGTCATATACCAGTCTCTTAAAAACAGATCCCAGCTTTCACTCACTGCCATGTAACCGCCCCATGCCAGATAAACCAGCGCTACGGGGAGTCCGAAAATTAGCAGTGTTCTTTTATCCAGTTTCATGCATCAATATTTAATAAGAAGCAGTTATGTCTGCGATACAAAAAAACCTTGCCGGGCAACCGGCAAGGTTTAATAGATTGACGAAACCATAACAGGACGGTTATGGTTTCCAGGATTCCATTTTTTCTGAAATAACTTCTTTTATTCGGCTGACGGGAACCCGGTCCTGTGTCATGTCATCGCGATAGCGAATAGTTACTGTATCCTCCCCTTCCGATTCCACACCGTCGAAGTCGACCGTTATACAGAACGGAGTCCCTGCTTCGTCCTGCCGGCGGTAACGCTTGCCGATTGAACCGGATTCATCATAAAGCACATTATAATCGTCGCGCAGGTCTGCCGTAATCTTGTGCGCCAGATCCTGCAGCTTGTCTTTTTTAATGAGCGGGAATATACCCACTTTGGTCGGTGCAATTTTGGGGTTCAGCCTCAGAACCGTTCGGGTATCTCCATCAACCTCCTCCTCACGGTAGGCATCGCAGAGCACCATCAGAAGCGTGCGGTCAAGCCCTACCGATGTTTCAATGACGTAGGGGGTATATCGTTTCTGTTGCTGCTGGTCGTAAAACTCCAGCTTCTTGCCCGAATACTCGGCATGCTGTGTCAGGTCAAAATCGGTCCTGTTATGAATGCCTTCCACCTCCTGCCAGCCGATGGGGTACTCATACTGTATGTCGGCAGCCGCTTCCGCATAATGTGCCAGCTTGTCCTGGGGATGCTTTTGGGTTCGGAGCTTGCCCTCACGTATGCCCAGTTTCTTATGCCACTCCACCCTCTCGTTTAGCCAGCGATCATACTGTTCGGCATCTGTGCCCGGTTCCACAAAATACTGCATTTCCATCTGCTCGAATTCCCTCATGCGGAAAACAAACTGTCGTGCCACCACCTCATTGCGGAAAGCTTTGCCCACCTGTGCAATCCCAAAAGGAATCTGCTGGCGGGAAGTGTCCATCACGTTTTTAAAATTGACGAATATGCCCTGGGCTGTCTCCGGCCGCAGGTATACTGCGTCATCATCCCCGCTTCCCGAAGAGGTAGCACCGAACTGTGTCTTAAACATCAGGTTGAACTGGCGTACATCCGTCCAGTCAAAGGCTCCCGACTCAGGTGCGCGTATTTCGTGCTCAATAATAATGTCATGCAAATCTTCGCAAAGCCCTTCCCTGCTGCCTGCCGAATCCAAAAGCTGCTGTAGCTTATCGGCTTCCTCAAACTTTTCATTGCTCCTGAGTTTGGCAATTTCGCCTTCGATCAGCATATCCGCACGGTAACGTTTGTTCGACTGCTTGTCATCGATCATCGGATCGTTAAACCCTTCCACATGCCCGCTGGCCTTCCAGACATTCGGATGCATAAATATAGCGGCATCAACACCCACAATATTTTCGTATTTCTGGGTCATGGCCTTCCACCAGTTATCCCGAATATTTCGTTTCAGTTCAACCCCGAGCGGACCGTAATCATAAACCGCTCCAAGGCCTCCATAGATATCCGATGATTGAAAAATAAAACCGCGCGCTTTGGCCAGTGAAACAATTTTGTCAAGGCTATCCAGTTCTTTTACAGACATGTAAATTTGATAATACTTAGAGTTCAAATTAAAGAGCCAAAGATAGTAAAATTTAGAGCTTTAATTAATGTTCGTTTTATCGCTATCTTTAAACCCTATTTTCAAGGACCGATACCGGAAGGGGCTCTTTTCGATAGGTAAAGAGCCGGCCTTGATACCTGATCTCATTACTAATCCATTATATTTTCTATTATAGATGCATTCTTTTCAAATTGGCATACTTGGTGCAACCGGAGCGGTAGGGCAAAAATTTATCCGCTTACTGCAGAATCACCCGTGGTTTAACATAAAGGCCCTGGGCGCCTCCGAAAGATCATCCGGCAAAAAATACAAAGAAGCCGCTCACTGGATTGAGGCTATTGAGCTGCCCGAAAATGTTGCAGATATGCAGGTTTCCGAATGTGACCCTGTTGCTTTCAAAGGTGTCGACTTTGTGTTCTCAGGGCTGGACTCATCCGTCGCAACAGAGATTGAGCGAAGTTTTGCGGAAGCGGGGATACCGGTGATTTCCAATGCCAAGAATTACAGGATGGATAAAAACGTACCCCTGATGATACCGGAAGTCAACCCGGACCATGCCGGCCTCATCAAGACGCAAAGCTTTTCCGATGATGGAAGCGGCTGGATTGTTACCAATCCCAACTGTGTATCCGTACCGCTGGCTATGTCGCTAAAGCCGCTTCAGGATGCCTTCGGGCTAAGGTCAGTCGTGGTAACTTCCATGCAGTCGGTTTCAGGAGCAGGTTACCCCGGTGTATCCAGCCTTGATATCATAGCTAACGTCATACCATTTATCGGAGGAGAAGAAGATAAGGTTCAGACCGAATCAGCCAAGCTCTTGGGCGCTTTCGATTCCGGCAAGATTCAGTTTGCCGAAATAGACATACAGGCAACAGCTGTACGGGTGCCTACCATTGAAGGCCACTTGCTATCGGTCTCTGTTGATTTGGCAAAAACTCCATCAGCTATCAGTGAAGTCAGCCGGGCCTTTACCGAGTGGGAAAGTCCGATTGCAGGCCTCGACCTGCCCTCGTCCCCAAAAAATCCTGTCAGGCTGTATAACGAAAACCGTTTCCCGCAGCCACGCCTTCATGCCGACCGGGAAGGCGGCATGCAAACGGCCATCGGGCGCCTGAGGAAAGGGACCGTGCTGGATATCGGTTATGTGACTATGGCTCATAATACCGTTCGCGGTGCGGCAGGCGGTGCCATCTTAAATGCGGAACTGCTGGTAGCTAAAGAATTTATTAAATAGAGCGGCCTGAAACATACGGCAGATGTGAAACTGGGTTCTGTTTGGCGCCAACGGGGTGCCATAGATCAAGCCTTGCTAGCCATTCTTATCAAATTGGTCAAGCTTGTACTCAGAAAGCTGAAGGCGGGCCTGCGAAATGAGGCTCTCCGCATCGTCCCTGTGCTTCCTCTTTACCTTCAGCGTGCAGGTTGCAAGTTCCGAGCCCGGTAATTCATTGAAGGTTTTCATCGATGTACCCTCGAGTATAATTTTAGTACTGAACCACCCCTTCTTGATTTCAATGGATTTCAATTCAGAAAAGGGAATCACCGCTTCCTTTACTCCCGATTTTATCAAACCCAAAATTGCATCCTTAACTTCAAATTCCAGTTCCAGCTGCTCCTTGGCAAGTTTTAGCAATCCCTCCGCCTGCTGAAACCCGCTGTTAATCTCGGGTATAATAAAGGGTACCGTTTTGTCGCTGTTATAATCCATTTCGAAGGTTCTATTAAAAGTTAGCAGTCATGATATAAAATTTTTAAAAAAATATTGTAAGGAATTGCCATCTCGTCGGTCATACATATAGACATCACAACATAAGCCGTTGTATTAGAGAGCAATAATGTCCTTAGGGGCGTAAATGTTGATTCATTTGCGCCCTGTTTTATTCCCACCTACTAAATAGAAGAGAGCGTTATGAAGAGGTTGCCTTTCCTTTTAATTGACAGGTTGCCGGCCGATATGATACCGGCAACTATGTGTTTTGTCCTCATCCAGGTTCTGTTTCAACTGTATGGATCATTCGCCTTGGCCCAAACACTCATTTTCGAAGACGGTTTTTCAGATGGCAACTTCACCGAGAATCCGGTATGGAACGGGGATACTACCTATTTCACCATTGCCGAAATCGCAGGAAACTTTCAGCTGCAGTTGCAGGGCGACCGGGATAACGGGGGTATTTCCTACTTGAGTGCACCTTCCACGGCATCAGTCGGCGATTGGGAGTTCTATATCAACTTCAACGGATTTTCACCTTCCGACGGTAATAGGACCGATATTATATTAATGAGTGATATAGCAGATTTCAAGGGCCCAATCAATGGATATGCCTTGCGCGCCGGTGAAAACGGCAGCGAAGATGTTTTTCGAATCGTCAGGTACGACAACGGTACCGCCACCTCGGTTGTACTGTCGGGCACTACAAACATTAGCTCCGGAGGAGATTACCGAGTAAAAGTTCGCAGACAGGCCGATGGAACCTGGACCCTCTTCGTGGCTGACTCGTATGGAGTATCACCTTCTCCTGAAGGAGGTTCACAAGTGGACAATACGCATACTTCTACCGGTTATTTTGGCCTAAAAGTCACCTATTCCGCCACCCGTTACAACCGGTTTTTCTTCGACTTTAAAATAGATCTGCCCCCATTCACCGTCCGGAATATTTCCCCCCGTGAGTTTTCCGTTGACCTGAACTTCAACAGAAATTATGATCCGGCCACAGTGGAGGTTTCTGACTTTTATATCAGTCCGGACCTTGGTATCCCGTCCTCATTAAATTTTCCCTCACCTTCTTCGATAGAACTGAAATACGACGCCCGTATTTCGACTAACCGCTACACACTAAGCGTTAATGACCTGGCGGATGATAATGGAGAGAATATAAGTCCGGATGCTGCATTCGATTTTACTGTTTTCGAGAGGGCCGCTCAAAACGATGTTGTAATCAATGAATTTATGTATGATCCCCCGATTGGCTTGCCGGAATATGTAGAGTTAAAAAATCGATCCGGCAAATACCTTAACCTTATGGGCTGGGGTATTGGAGACCAAACAGGAATAGGTAATATCGCGCAGGATACCCTGACCTTTGAACCGGGTGCCTTGCTGGTCCTTAGTCCCGATACTGCTGCCCTTTTTACTGAATTTGGGTCCAGAAACTATGTGCATGTCAGTTCCGGGAACTTCCCCTCGCTGAATAACGGAGGTGATGCCATCCGCATCCTGGGTGAAAATGGCATTCTCATAGATTCACTCTACTATAGTCAGGACTGGGGCGGAGAGGATATTGCTCTGGAAAGACGCTCCGGGAACGCCGTATCCGATAAAAAAAGCAATTGGGCTGACTCGCCTCATGGCATCGGCACCCCCGGTTTGCCAAATTTAATTGAGGCCGACAGGGATCCGCCGGTTTTTAACTCTCTCAATGTGTTACATCCAAACACCCTGCTGTTAATTTTCAATGAAGAGCTGGATGCCCTAACAGCAACCGATGTTTCTCATTACTCCATAAGTCCCGCTATAGAAATACAGTTGATATCTTCCATAAGCGATACCGTGCTTTTATACCTGGCAGAAGATCTGCAGTCGCTGCAATCCTACCGGGTATCTGCAAGCGGGCTCAGAGATATTTTTGGCAATGCCATGAGTACCCAAGCAAGGGAAGTAAAATATATTAGGTTTGGAGATGCTAAGCCGGGAGATATCGTGATCAATGAAATTCTGTATGATGAAATTGAAAATGGAAGCCCTGAGTTTGTTGAACTGCATAACACAACAGGCAAAAATTTCAATCTATCGGCATGGCTAATCGGGGATGCTTCCGGATCATCGGGGTTGCCGCAAGGCACAAACCTTCTGGCAGGCGATTACCTGGTGCTCACCGGTAATGCCGGTTTAGCCAACAGACTGGCTAACAGTCGTTATATACCGGGCTTCCCTTCACTGAATAATTCCGGAGATATTGTTTATCTCAAAAATGCGGGAAAAACCACCGTTGATTCACTGAATTACTCTTCAGAATGGGGTTTCATAAGCCAGGGTAAATCCCTGGAGCGGAAAGATCCCTCAGGCGCATCCAATGATCCCTCAAACTGGGGACCAACGATATCGGATAAAGGCCATACCGCGGGCCTTCAAAATTCGGTTTTCCGGCCCGACCGCATACCGCCCTTAATGATTTTTGCAAACCGGATATCAAACAACCTGATTGCGGTTCAGTTTGATGAGTTTATTAACCTCTCTGATAATGTGGAGTTTGAGCTTAGCGGCTCTGATTTAAGTGTCGAAGATTTCAGCACATCCAATGCCGATCATATCGTTCTCAGGATGCCTTCTTCAAAATCCCGGTTAAGCTCAGAAATTTTGCAGGTTCGTAACCTCACGGATATTGTTGGAAATATTACCGGCAGCCAGGCTATCCCCATCGCACGAAAACCGGGGCTCGGCGACCTCGTCATCAATGAAATTATGTATAACCCTATCGGTGATGCGGAAGACAACCTGCCGGATCAGGCAGAGTATGTTGAACTAAAAAACACCAGGGATTATGCCATTTCACTGGAAGGCATTCAACTGCATGATGCAGCAGATGAAAATGGTACGGTTCGCCGCTTGATTCCGGTATCTTCAAACTATAAATGGATACCGGCCGGGGGACTGGCTTTGATTTTTGCAGATGAGGAGGAAGCTTTTAAAGACAGCAAAATTGCGGGTTTCTTTGAGCTTCCGGCTGAAAACACCCTGCACCTGCGGATTGACCGGAGCAGCTTAAGCCTGGGCAATGAAGAAGATGCCATATTCATCGCTGACAGTTCAGGCATAACCATAGATTCTGTTTTTTATACTGAAAGCTGGCAAAACCCAAACCTGATGGATACCAGGGGCATTGCGCTGGAACGCATCAGCCCCTTCGCGCCAGGCAATGATGCCACAAACTGGAGCTCCAGCACCTTGATACGGGGCGGAACTCCCGGCTCCGAGAATTCCATCTTCCAGGAAACAACGAATCTGCCCGAAACAGCAGGCATCAGTTTCAGTCCCAATCCTTTTTCACCGGATGATGATGGAAGCGATGATCATCTGTTCATTAACTATAAATTAGATCAACCCGACTACCTGTTGAAGGTACAGGTTTACGATCGATACGGCCGGTCGGTACGCGAGCTAGCAGACGGGCTTCCCGGCAGTTTTGAAGGTTCGCTGATATGGGATGGAAGAAATGATGCCGGCAAAAGTAACCGTATAGGGATCTATATTGTCGTATTTGAGGCCCTCAACAGCGCCGCCGGCAGAAACAGGGCATTTAAAAAAACGGTAGTACTGGCCAGAAGGCTTCAATAAAGGGCGGAAATTGATTATTAAGAATTAGGATTTAGGAATTGGGTGTGTTTTCTTAATTTCAAGATCAATTTTCTAAACAGACATGAAATGAGCAAAAAAGGTCCCATTGGCATCTTCGACTCCGGCTTCGGAGGGCTTACCGTATTGAAAGAAATCGTCAGCGAACTGCCGCACTATGATTACCTCTACCTGGGAGATAATGCAAGGAGTCCTTATGGAACGCGCTCTTTCCAAACTATTTACGATTATACGCTGGAATGCGTAACGTATCTCTTTTCACAGAATTGCCACCTTATCATCCTGGCCTGCAACACCGCTTCCGCAAAGGCATTGAGAAATATCCAGCAAAAAGACCTGCCTGAAATTGATCCTGATCGAAGGGTGCTGGGCGTGATCCGGCCCACAGCAGAAGTCATCGGCAACTATTCTGAAACCGGTCATGTAGGAGTGCTGGGAACCGGGGGTACGGTAAACTCGGGTTCTTATGTTATGGAGATCAAAAAACAGTTCCCGGAACTGTCAGTGGTGCAGGAAGCCTGCCCAATGTGGGTTCCGCTGGTTGAGAACGGCGAATACGACAAGCCGGGGGCTGACTACTTCGTGCAGCAGCATGTGGAACGAATACTGGCTAAAGACCCAAAGGTAGATACCCTGCTGCTCGCCTGTACGCACTATCCCCTGCTGCTGGAAAAAATTCGGGAATATACGCCGGAACGTATTTCGGTATTGAGTCAGGGTGAAATAGTTGCTAAAAGTCTCAAAGACTACCTTCACCGGCATCCCGAGATAGAACGGAAATGTTCGAAAGGAGGCACGCAGCGTTTCCTCACTACCGACTCCAGGGAAGAGTTTGACGCTCATGGAAAAGAGTTCTTCGGGGAAGAAATTCAATCAGAATTTATTCACCTTTAATTATTAGCCACAGATTTACACTGATTGAAAAATATTTACCAATATAATCTGTGAAAATCAGTGGCTATAATAATTTACTTGCCAGGTTAGCCAATTCCGAACGCTCGCCTTTTTCGAGGTTGATATGCGCATACAAGTCGTTGTCGTGCATGCGATCGACCAGGTACGAGAGCCCGTTACTTTGAGTGTCAAGATACGGGGTGTCAATTTGAAATATATCCCCGGTAAAGATAACCTTGGTATTTTCACCTGCCCGGGTAATAATGGTCTTCACTTCATGCGGGGTCAGGTTCTGGGCTTCATCGACAATAAAAATGACATTCGACAGGCTTCTCCCGCGAATGTAAGCCAGCGGCACAATGCGCAACTTCTCGGTTTCGACCATCTCATCAATTTTCTTGTAGGGCTTGCTGCTCTCCTTAAACTGGTTTTTGATAAATGTGAGGTTGTCCCATAAAGGCTGCATATAGGGATCTATCTTCGATTTTACATCTCCCGGCAAATAGCCGATATCCTTATTGCTTAAAGGCACGATGGGCCTCGCCAGGTAAATCTGCTGAAAATCACGCCGCTGTTCCAGTGCACCGGCCAGTGCCAGAAGCGTTTTCCCCGTGCCGGCCGCACCGGTTATGGTTACCAAAAGATTTTCCTGGTTTAAGATCGCCTGAAGCGCAAAGGTTTGTTCCGCATTCTTGGGCTTTACGCCATAGGCGGCCGTCTTGTTAACCGGTTCAATAAGCTCCGTCCTGGAATTATAGTAGCCCAGCGCTGAACTGGAATGGTTCTTTAGAATAAAGAAGTGGTTGCTGGTCGGCTTATTGTCGGTCACCTCTTTCGGCTTCAGGCTGCCCTCCTGGTAAAACCTGTTGATGAGTTCCGCATCATCATATTTCACCTCGGTTTTACCCCTGTAGAGATGATCAATATCCTTCACCTGCACCGTTTCATAATCCTCAGCCTCAATATTCAGTGCCCTGGCCTTGATTCTTAAATTAATATCCTTTGAAACCAGGATCACCTTTTTATCGGGTTCGTCCTCCATTAGCTTGAGTGCGGAATTCAGGATACGGTGGTCGTTCTTCCGGTTCCCAAAAATATCTGAGGCATCCACTTCACTTGATTCATCCTTTAAGACCCGCAGCTTGCCATGGGTACGGCCGTTTAGCGGTATCCACTGCTGAAGCATATTCTTGTCGGAAATCTTATCAAGGTACCGGATAAACTCCCGGGCATGAAGATTGATTACGTTATTTCCTTTTTTGAAAGTGTCAAGTTCTTCCAGGACGGTGATGGGGATAGCAATGTCGTTTTTCTGGAAATTTTTTACTGCGTCATAGTCATATAAGAGAACGGAGGTATCAAGTACGAAGATCTTCCGGGGCTTCTTGGCTCTGGGCATAAAGATCAAGGATTAAATTGAAAGAACGTCAGTGATGATATAAACCTATATCAACGATATATAAAGAAACGATCAGAAGCAATTCCTAAAGGCATCTTAATGAAAATAATAAGGGAGAAGGGAGAAGGGAGAAGGGAGAAGGGAATATATTTATCGGGTTTACTATTCAAAAAAATAAATAGTGAAATCAGGCCAATTTAATCTGCTACCTTTGTCGTACAGTGCTTCATTTGAAGTTAGCAAGACCTAAATTAATTCTACGATTTTAAGCAAGCAAAATTATGGCAGCAACCAACACCAGGCCTGATACCATCAGCAGCCATGACAAGATTTTGCCAAAGTTGAAGGTATAGCCTCCGCCGGTTCGTTTCGGCACAATCAGGCGGGGATCGTCACTATTGGAATAGATAAAAGTATAATGCCAGTTTGAGGACTCTCTGATAAACTCTTCTCCCCTGTTCTTATGATGCCAGCGATAACTGACAATAGAATTATAAATCAGCAGTGCCGCCAGGTTAAATACAGCAGCTGCAGCAATAATCAGTTCCATAAGCGGCTAATTGTTACCATGAAATAAAACTAAGTCCGGATTGCAAAAAGGGCAATGGCGGTAGCAATGGCTGCGTTGAGGCTCTCTACTTCTTTCTGCGGGGAAGCCGGGACAATTCGAACATTTGTTCTCTGCTCTCCGAATAACCGGTGGTCCACCCCGTTTGCTTCGTTACCTGCCAGGAGAATTATCTTGTCAGTCGGCTCAATATTATTGATATCCCGCGATGCCTCCCCACCTTCCAGTATCAAAACCTTCCAGCCCCTGCTCTCTAAATCCGGAAGCATGCTGTGCAGGTCTCCATTCTTGTAATTCATAGACCCGGTGGCACCGGCCGTACTTCGCACAACCTTCGGATGAAACAGGTCAACGGTACCTTTGCCGGAAAGCAACCCGTTTGCCCCAAACCAGACCGCCGTACGTATCATGGTTCCCAGGTTTCCGGGATCCTGAATGCCGTCGGTTGCCAGTAAGATGCCCGGTTGTTCCGCCAGTTCAGCAACCGGGGCCTCGGCGGGCATCCTGCATAGAGCCAGGACTCCCTGCGGGTTGTCGGTATCACTGACTTCCTCAAAATGTGCTCTTGCAACTGCAGATGAAGGATACTGTTCTGCCGGTTCCCTCCATTCGGGCTGCTCCCAGTATCTTTGAGATTCATAGAAGAACAGTTCGTTTATTTCCAGTTTACCGTTGCTTATGACCTGCTCTACCGCTCTATCCCCTTCGATTACAAAAAGATGTTCTTGCTCACGGTACTTCTTCCTGTTAAGTTTTCTAAGCAAAGTCAGCCGGCTATTTGAAATGTCTTTCATTACAGAATTCAGGGATTGATTCAATATTGGTTTTCATGCCCGGGGGCTTGCAATATGTTCTCAAAACATAAAAACAATCCTTATCTTAAGCACGAAATTATTAAGCTAACAAAAGGA
>DATFJD010000011.1:0-4950 GCA_035269475.1 Halalkalibaculum sp. | reverse complement strand
GCTGATTGTATTTGCAGTAATTATGCTGGTTGCGGCCGTAATGATGTTCAACCAGAAAGCAAAGGAGCCAAAACCGGTTTCACAATACAATCTGGTAAAATGGCAGCTGGGCCTTCAGGGTTTTGGCGTGGGTTCATTAACCGGATTCATAGGCGTAGGTGGAGGGTTTATGATCGTTCCCGCTCTGGTTCTCCTTGCAGGCTTGCCAATTACCTTGTCGGTAGGTACCAGCCTGGCAATAATCAGCCTCAACAGTTTCAGCGGCTTCTTCAAGCACCTGGAAGTGTTGCAGTCCTTTGATTTGTCATTGAACTGGTCGCTTATCATAATTTTCTCCATTATTGGTGCAATCGGCAGCCTGATTGGGAACAGGGTTGGCACTTATATTCCCCAGGAGAAATTAAAGAAAGGTTTTGCGGGTTTTCTTGTAGTGATGGCAGTTTATATCATATACATGAATCTATAAACATCAAATGAAATGGATATCTACACAATTATAATCATCATACTCGGAGCGGCAATGATTTTGTATTACCAGGCTAAGCTTAAGAATTCCGGGGATCGGCTCGACGCCGAAGCGTTCAAAGAGAAACTGGAGCAGGATTCCGGTATTGTGATTGATGTACGTTCGGAAGGGGAGCACAAGGCGGCTAGCCTGGATATCACGGATCATAATATTGATGTTATGCAGAGCAATTTTAATAAAAAAATTGAGCAGCTTGATAGAGATAAAAACTATTACCTGTATTGTCGGTCCGGTAACCGAAGCGGAAAAGCGCAAAGGCTAATGAAAGGTAAAGGCTTTCAGCGGGTATATAATATTGGCGGATTGCAGCAGCTGCTGAATGCAGGCTTTAATAAAAAAACAGGAAAGCACTAATATGAAAGAACCTATGAGATCTATCAAATGGATTACAGCATTAACTATTCTGGCAGGCTTTGTTGTATTATCTGCCTGTTCCGGTAACTCAAAATTGGAAACCCGGATCGGTCCGGATACCTTTAAAGAAAAACTTGAGGAGACCCGGGGCGTGGTTATTGACGTTCGAACTGTGGATGAGTTCCAGAGAGGACATTTGGCCCTTGCCGATTATAACAGCGATTTGCTGAATGGTGATTTTGAAGCAAAGCTTGACTCACTGCCCAAGGATGATACCTACTATCTGTATTGCCGAACCGGCAACCGCAGCGGACAGGCTGCAGAGATGATGAAGAATAGAGGTTTTAAAGAGGTATTCAATGTTGGTGGATACCAGGAACTGGTGGGAAGCGGTTTCGATAGCGCCGAATAACTGAGGTATTTTGCCAGCTGCCGGTTTATCTCTGCCTTCAGCAAGTTCAGCTTCATCGTATGATCCTTTATAGGATGAGCAGGGGGAGAGGTTTAGAACAGAACTGTGAACAGGCACAGTTAACCCATTAAGTATTTTGGTAGCAGTTACGGGTTTCTGCAGGTGTACAGAAACTGCTGATATGACTAGTTTTTACTCTGAAGGAATTCCCGGGTTATTTTTCGGGTCTGATCTGCACCCATATATTTTTCAAGGTCATAAAGTGTAACCTTCTTTTCGCCATCTTCAAAAGTGTACCCCAAATGACCACCGTTAATCTCCTTTTCTACCTGGTCTGTAGTCATATTCAACATCGTACCAACTTCTTCTAATGTAAACATGGAGCGCATAGCTAAGAGGATTTTGTCGCTTAGATGATAGTTTGCATTATAACTCTAACGAGGGAATATAGAAAAATTATACTTTAATTTTAGGTGCATTAAAATAATATCATTTATTTAATCATAGATGTTGCAAAACGCTGTTTAAATGCATTTAGTGCATGTTTACAATATCTTTATGCCTAAAGCAGGAAACCAAATGATCATTTACCATTCCTACCGCCTGCATATGTGCATACATTATGGTGCTTCCCACAAACTTAAACCCCCGCTGTTTGAGGTCTTTCGCAAGTTTATCGGAGGTTTCGGTCTTGGCCGGGATTTCTTCCATTTTTTCCCAATTATTGGCAACAGGCTCGCCTTCCACGAACGACCAGATGTAGGCATCGAAGCTGCCGAACTCTTCCTGTATCTTGATAAAGTTCCGGGCATTCGTCACCGCAGATCGCACTTTTAATTTGTTCCGCACTATAGCCGGATTATTAAGCAGCTGCTTTATCTTATTTTCATCGAAGCGGGCAACCTGCTCTACATCAAAATTGGCAAAGGCTTTTCGGTATCCTTCTCTTTTTTTGAGGATGGTGCTCCAGCTCAGTCCGGCCTGGGCACCTTCGAGAATAAGAAATTCGAATTGGGTTTTATCATCATGAACCGGAACTCCCCACTCCTTATCATGATATTCCACATATTGATCAAACGTATTTTCACACCAGTCGCATCGTTTTTTCATGGCAGTTAAAGGTATAAAGTTTTAAAAATGAACGACTTGCTTCATTTTTGTTTTAAATTTGTAATGGTTTAATTCAAGCAAGCTAACTCGTTGGTGAACTCATCAATAGTTATTGCAGGGATACCATTTATCTGCAACACATTGAATTTAATTATTAAAGTACTACCAAATGAAAGAAGAAGTTATAGCTCATTTTGAAAATAAAAGCGGTATCAGTGAAAACCTTGGCAGTAAGATAAAATCATTATCGCAATTCCTTGAGAATGTCATTACGGAAAAAGAGAACGAGGATCTGTTCCGTGAAATGACCTCACTTCCCGAACTTGCTGCAAAAGCCTTTGATGAAGGGGAAGAAAGCAGCTACCGGGAACTCCAAAATAGGATTAAGGAATATGATACTGCTGAGATCATAAAGTTCCTGAAGTACAATACGGCTTTCTTTCACCTGGTGAACTCTCTTGAGCAGCATGAAATTACCCGGATAAACCGGCAGCGGGCTTTTGATACCAGTCCTGAAAACCCGAGATCGGAAAGTATTGCCGAAGCCGTTTACAGGCTGAAAGAAGCGGGCTTTGAATATGAGGAGGCTCTTGAAGTAATCGGGAAACTGGATATACAGCCCACCATAACAGCCCATCCTACCGAAGCAAGGAGGCACAGCGTCTTGGTAAAGCAGCAGCATATCACCTCCATGATCAGCCGCCTGGAGGATGAATCGTTTACCCCGGAAGAGCGTGATAATATGGTGGCTGAAATACTTAATGAAATCAATTTGCTGCTGGCCACCGATGAGGTTAGAACCGAAAAGGTTACGGTAGAGGATGAAGTGGAAAACGGAATGTTCTACTTTATGAACTCTATCTGGGAAACGATCCCTGTTTTATACGAAGATCTAAGGCACGCTTTTGAAACCTACTATGGAAAATCGCCCGAACTGCCTATTGTCTTGCGCTATCGATCCTGGATAGGAAGTGACCGCGACGGCAATCCGAACGTAACTGAGGAGGTTACCTGGAATACCATCATGGAGCAGCGTCAAAGTATTCTCGGGCTGTACCTTGATGAACTAGACGAGCTGCGCAGGTACTTGAGTATTTCCGAAAACCAGTTTGAGATATCTGAAGAGCTGGAGGAATCTATCAGGGAGGATGACAGAATTGTTCCCCTTTCGCAACGGTATAACCGGCTTTACAGCCAGGAACCCTATCGCAGAAAAATAACCCATATCATGCAAAAGCTGCGAAAGCAGCTTGAGGCGATGGAAGAGGGAGAGAAAAATCGCGTAATTCAAAAATCCGGAGACTACACCGCTAAAGACTTTCAGAAAGACCTCGATTTGATCAAGAGAAGCCTGGAGGAAAACGGACTGGAAAAGGTGGCCCACGAAGGTAAAGTGAACGATCTGATCATAAGGGCCAAAACTTTCGGTTTTCATATGGCGGCTCTTGATATTCGTCAGCACAGCCGCCTGCATGAAGAGACGATTTCAGAACTGCTGGAACTTGCCAAGGTAACCGAAAATTATGCCGATCTCCCTGAAGAGGAGAAGGTTCAGCTGTTAACGTCAGAGCTTTCAAACCCGCGGCCCCTGTGCCCCATACGCTCCAGTATTTCGGAAGAGTCCGAAAAAATTATGGGCGTATTTCGCCTGATTGGCGACCTGCTTGAACTGGATGTAAACAGTTTTGGCAGTTATATCATAAGCATGACTCACGGCGTAAGCGATATGCTGGAGGTGCTGATTCTTGCAAAAGAAGCCGGCCTCTGGAGCCTGAATGAAGGTGAGGTGGAGAGCAGTATTGATGTTGTCCCACTATTTGAGACTATCGAAGACCTTGAGGTTTGCAATAAACTGATGAAAGAGATCTTTGAGAATAGCCTATATGCACGTCAGATAGAAGCACGGGATGGCTTCCAGGAGATAATGCTGGGTTATTCCGACAGTAATAAAGACGGGGGATACTGGATGGCTAACTGGGCCCTAGAAAAAGCGCAGCAAAAACTGGGGGCGGTATGCCGTGAATACAATATTGACTTTCGCCTCTTTCATGGCCGGGGCGGTACCGTAGGGCGGGGAGGAGGGCGGTCTAACCAAGCTATACTGGCATTGCCCCCCATAAGTAATAACGGGAGAATTCGCTTCACCGAACAGGGGGAGGTTATCTCATTCAGGTATTCCCTGTCTGCTATTACCCGGCGTCATCTCGAGCAAATTGTTAATGCCATGATTCGCGTAACGGTTTCAGAAGAGAAGGGCCGGGCAGATGAGAAACAGCTGGTAAAGCTGATGGACAAGATGGCAAACGATTCCATGGACGCTTACCGAGGGTTGATTGATGATGAGGAATTCTGGCCCTGGTACACCACTATCACGCCTATTGAGCATATCAGCCGCCTTCCGATTGCCTCTCGCCCGGTATCGAGAAGCGGGGCCGATGCCGCCGATTTTGAAAACCTTAGGGCTATACCCTGGGTTTTTGCATGGACCCAGGTCCGCTATAATGTACCCGGGTGGTATGGAATCGGCAATGTGCTGATGGAGCTTTTA
>DATFJD010000010.1:0-2297 GCA_035269475.1 Halalkalibaculum sp. | reverse complement strand
GACCAGTCTGAAATTCTGGAAAACAGTTCCGTAATACTCAAGTCTATCCGCTTTCGCAATCCCTTCACCTATCCCTTGAATATGATGCAGGTGGAACTGCTTAAAAGGTGGAGAGAGGATAAGGATAATGAAGAGTTAAGGGATGCCTTGTTCCTGAGCATCAACGGAATTGCAGCAGCAATGCAAAGCACCGGTTAAGAATGTTAAATGTTAAGTTTTAAGTGTTGAATTATTTCAATATTAAGCATTCAACATTAAGAATTTAACATTTTCTTCAATTGGCGGCGGAATTTGGGAGCGCCCCCGTTGGCGGGATGACGAACAGGCACGTAGCTACTTCCGAATTCATCCAGTACCTGTTCGCACTTTCTTCCAACGGCAACAATTTTTCTGTCGGGATAAAGATCAAGAAAAGCCTGAAGGGAGGGGAAGCCCGACTCGAGTTCCGAGTCGGTAGGCGTGCGGTTGCTGAGCAGCCCTTTGTCGGGGTCATAGGGATGCCATGACAGGGCGTTCCACAATACTACTTTGTAGGGATCAATTCCCAGGTTATAAAGTGCCTTCCACATAATTGTTGCCGTGGGTTCTGACATCCCTTTTTCGTTTACTTCTTTTTTGCTGGTTCTCTCCGGCTTGATCGTTTTGAAGGCCCCGTCTGCTGGAATGCCGTGAACAGGCTTGTGGTGGCCGAGCAGGATACGTTCTGAGGTCATGGCAATGCCGGTGAAGTGCCCGCCCTGGTAACCCAGTGCCTCTGCTATGAACAGGTATCTTGCTGAATCAAGCCTTTCCGCCAGGTATGCCTGCAGCTGGTTTCTTCTAATTTTCGGGGCACCGGGGATGCGGTCATGCTCACGATCCCGGTCAAACCAGGGATTAAAAAATGGGCCCTCGGGTGTTTTTTCTAACTCGCTAAATAAAGGTTTAAGTTTTTTCATAAGCATGGATAATTCAAAGCTCGCGGACTACTACTCAGAGATATAGAGTTTCTCAGAGGCTTTTTAATGTTGCCCTGCCGTTAAGCGTCTAGACTTAAAACATTAGAAAAAAATCTGTGTGAACCCGTATAATCCGCTTTATCTGTGTTCTATTGTCTCGGTATAAGCCATAATTCAGTTTGGCGCCCGTCAATATAACGAACCTCTTCTCCATCAAAAAAAGCATCTTCTTCGAGCATAATTCGGATATCCTTTTCCCATTCCGGCACGTTGACGGTAGCATTTAGCTCGATAGAATAGGCTGTGTTAGGATAGAGCGGATAATCTCCTTTCCCGGGCACACCTTCCTGCTGGTCCCAAAGACCTATGGTCGGTCCGGCAGCATGTCCGTGAAAGCCGATGGGGTGGGTATAAATGCTGGGCCTGATATCCTCAGAAAGGGCCTGCTCTCGCGCGGCCTTGAGTATTTCATTACCGCTGCGACCGGTTTTAAAATTCTCCGTCAGAATGTCCTGCAGCCTGTTGCCCGTAGCTAGTGCCTGATGGAGCCCTTCGGGGGCATCACTCTCATTGCTTTTTAACACATAAGCATGCTGTTGGGTGTCGGTATTCAGGCCCAGGTAGGTTATGCCAAAATCTACATGCAGCAGGTCTCCGGGCCGTATGATATTGGAGGCGGGCCGCTTTGAGAAGTTTTGCAGAAAACCGGCTTCCGGTTCTTGCTCGCGCTGAACGGATACGCTGGGATGAAACCAGGCGCTCAGCTTTAATTCCCGGATACGTTCGCGATACCACCACTCCACATCATCAGTAGTGGTTACCCCCGGCTGTATAACTGCTTCCGAAAATCCTTCGGCAATGACGTCATGTGCTATCTGGCAAATTAGCGGGTATACCTGCATCTCCGGTTCAACCCGGGTCTCAAGCCAGCCTATCGCCAATTTTTCTCCTGTTACAATCCGGTCTTGGTACTTCTTGGGAAGAGAGGCATGGAATTCATCATACTGGGTATGCGAAATGCCATCTGCCAGTGCAAATGTGGTGGAATAGTTCAGTGCTATTTTGCCGGGGTCCCGCTCTGTAATGACTTCCGAAAGGCGCGCCCACTGGTCGGGTTGCTCTTCCTTGTTCCACGCCGTTTTGAAAAATTCACCTATATCATACCGGGCAACAGCCAGGCGTTCTACTGTTTCTCCATCATCAAAAAACACAAGAATGGTACGTCTCCGGGCTGACTGCCAGGTTGCAGGCAGCATAGTTTTAATAACCGGGCCTTCATTATACTCTCGTGCAATGATGATCCACATATCAATATCTTCCCGGCGCATCAGTTGAGGAATCACATTATCCAGGCGATAA
>DATFJD010000009.1:0-2768 GCA_035269475.1 Halalkalibaculum sp. | reverse complement strand
CATCAAGGCCATGCGTAAGATGATTATTTCGGAAAACGAAAGCGAGCGGAGAGAAGCTTTAGAAAGCCTGCTGCCTTATCAAAAGCAGGATTTCATTGAGATCTTCGAAGCTATGGAAGGCCTGCCGGTTACGGTTCGCCTACTCGACCCCCCTCTCCATGAGTTCCTGCCCGATGAAAAAGAGGAGATAGAGACCTTAAGCAAAGAACTGAAAATTCCCCTTAGAGACCTTAAGCGCAAAATAAGATTGCTTAAGGAATTCAACCCGATGCTGGGCCATCGTGGATGCCGGTTGGGTATAACCTACCCGGAAATAACCGAGATGCAGTCGCGAGCAATCCTCGAGGCGGCGGTTCACTTGAAAAAAGAGGGCAAAACCGTGCTGCCCGAAATCATGATTCCGCTGGTCGGTACCTCAGAAGAGTTCATCCATCAGCACGAGGTGGTAGACCACACAGCTGCTGAAGTATTCGAAGAGGAGGGTGAATCTGTTGAATATAAAGTTGGAACCATGATCGAAATACCAAGGGCAGCGATTGTGGCCGATAAAATTGCCGAAGAAGCTGAATTCTTCTCATTCGGAACCAATGACCTTACGCAAATGACCTACGGCTACAGCCGCGACGACGCCGGAAAGTTTCTTGAGGTTTACCTGAAAGAGGGCATTCTCAAGGATGATCCCTTCCAGATTCTTGATGAAGAAGGCGTGGGCTCACTTGTGAAAATGGCGACTGAAAAAGGCCGCAAGGTTAAGAAAGAGCTGAAAGTAGGTATCTGCGGAGAACACGGCGGTGATCCTTCCAGCGTCCGCTTCTGCTATAACCTGGGCTTGAACTACGTTTCTTGCTCGCCGTACCGGGTGCCGGTTGCACGATTGGCAGCAGCCCAGGCGAAATTGACGGCTACTAACTATGAAGAGCCTGAAAGAGTGGTTGCCTGAATTTAAAAATTGTAGGGACGTTTGATAAAACGTCCCTACAATTATGATTAGAGGTTTTTGCAAAACCACCAACCCATTGCTCAGAGGGAGTTATACTCCCGCTTAATGGGCAATAACGTCGGTGGTACAACCACCTCGGAGCGGTGTATAGGTTTTGCAAAGATCTCGATTAATGAATTTTCAAAAATAGAACAGTAAAAATAAAGCTAAATAAATAATTTATGAGCGCATTAGAAGAACTGACGGTTGGAGAAATTGTAACTGACGACTTTAGAACAGCAGGCGTATTTAAAAAATACGGACTCGATTTTTGTTGCGGAGGCAAGAAAAAGCTGAGTGATGCCTGTGAACGTAAAGGGTTGGATTTGGATCTGCTTCTGGCCGATATTGACCGTTTATCACAGAAAGACACAAACGAGCATAACTATAAAGAATGGTCGCCTTCTTTCCTGGTTGACTATATCATCAACAACCATCATCATTTTGTGCGGAGAAAGCTCCCCGAGATTAAGTCATATGCCAATAAGGTGGCCAAAGTGCACGGGAAATCATACCCGGTGCTCAATGAGATGCTGGGCACATTCCTGATTTTGAAAGATGAAATGCTTTCTCACTTGGATGCGGAAGAGAAAATTCTATTTCCCTACATAAAAAAGATGGAAAATGCCATGGCTGCCGGTTCTAAACCGCTAAGTAATGAAGATACAGGCGGCTCAAATAATGGGACAGCAGCGCAGGCTATAACCATGATGGAACAGGAGCATGACGACGCCGGAAATCTGATGGCCAAGCTGGAAGAGATGAGCGAAGGTTTTAGTGCTCCTGAAGATGCCTGCACTACCTTCCGCGTGTACTTCCAGAACCTGGAGGCGTTTCGTGATGACCTTCACAAACATGTTCATCTTGAAAATAATATCCTGTTTCCCAAAGCACTGGATATGGAAAAGGGTTTCCGTAATAATTGACGGTGCAGGATGCAGGATACGGGATACAGGATGCAGGTTGTTGGATTCGAGTTGAATTCTATTCTATGTACCTTATGGTTCATTACCTTGGCCAGGTCCAGCGGTGGCTTGGCCGGTTGTACCGGGTATCTATTCCGAATATCTAAATTTCTCAAAACCGTTTACCTGTTTTGAATAAAAGAAGACGGTCTCTTGAATTGCTCTGGCAATTGCCTTTAGCAGCTTTCATTCTGGCGGGACTGACCGGTTTTGCCTACCGGATGGGTTTGATCGGTACCGACCTTTGGGGCTTAAGCCTTGAAAATATCCGCCATGCCCATTCCCACCTGATGTTTTTCTGCTGGGCCGTTCCGCTGCCGATGTATTTCATAATCCGGAAAGTGGACCGGGAGATTATGAATACCGGTCCGAATATACTGATGACCCGGATGGCACTGGGGTCTCTTTTCCTGGGCCTCGCCTCGTATCCTTTCTTTCTGTTTTACGGCTACCGTCCGGTATCACTTGCAGGTATGGATTTGCCGGTTTCGGTTATTCTTTCGGGACTGGTGATGCTGTGCTGGTATGGATTTATGGCGGGTTACTGGAAGGAACGAAAGTATATCAATTCGGACCTGGCAATGACCTTTTATGACGCTTCTTTGCTGATGCTGTTTATCAGTTCACTGGGCGCTTGGGGAGTGGCAGCGGTACAATTTGCGGGCCTGGAAAATCCGCTCTTTGGAAAGGCCCTAACCCATTTCTTTCTGGCAACCTTTACGGAAGGCTGGGTGGTAACGGTGCTGCTGGGAGTAATTTATGACCATTTCAAAGTGGAGCTTGATAATGTGATTATAGCTCCCGGCCTGCTTGCCGGGCTGATA
>DATFJD010000008.1:0-2793 GCA_035269475.1 Halalkalibaculum sp. | reverse complement strand
GATAACGAGCGTTACAACCAGGTAATTGATAAATGGACAAGCACTACAAACCGTGTTTCTGAATCCTTGTTTAATGCCCTGACGGCTGACCGCAATGGATTCAACCCAGTATTTATGATGGCCGATTCCGGTGCGCGTGGTTCCAAAGAGCAGATTCGACAGCTTGGCGGTATGCGCGGACTGATGGCGAAGCCTCAGAAAAGCTCCATGCAACAGGGCAATGAGGTAATTGAGAACCCGATTCTTTCCTCCTTCAAAGAGGGACTTACAGTTCTTGAATACTTTATCTCTACACACGGTGCGCGTAAAGGTCTGGCCGATACGGCTCTTAAAACGGCTGATGCCGGTTACCTGACCCGACGTCTCGTGGATGTTTCACAGGATATTATCATCAACGAAATTGACTGCGGTACGCTTCGCGGGCTTAAAATGAAGGCGCTCAAAGATAATGAGGATGTTATCGAGAGCCTGGAAGATCGTATTCTAGGACGCGTATCACTGCACGATATTTACGATCCGATTACTGATGAGCAGATCTGTGAAGCTAACCAGCTTATTGACGAGCAGGTAGCTCAGAAGATTGCAGAGACTTCCATTGAGGAAGTTGAAATTCGATCGGTACTTACCTGCGAAACCGAACGCGGTGTATGCTCAAAATGCTACGGCCGTGACCTTGCAAGAGGTACCATGGTTCAGGTAGGTGAGGCGGTAGGTGTTATTGCCGCGCAGTCGATCGGTGAACCCGGTACACAGCTTACGCTTCGAACCTTCCACGTTGGTGGTACGGCCTCTCGTATGGAGTCAGAATCCATGCACAAGACCAAGTTCGAAGGTAAAGTTCAGTTCGAAAACGTAAGAGTGATCGAATATGATGACGGTGAAGAAGTACATAACGTAGTTCTCAGCCGCGCCGGTGAAATCAAGATTGCTGACGAGGAAGGCAAAGTGCTGACCACGTATAATGTGCCTTACGGTGCTGAGCTTCTTGTAGAAGAAGGCGATGAAGTGCCTAAGGGCGTTCCGTTGTGCAGCTGGGATCCGTACAATGCCAACATTTTCTCAGAAATTGACGGTGTCGTTGAATACAAGGATATCATGGAAGATATCACGTATTCCGAAGAGACTGACTCTCAAACCGGTCACCGCGAGAAGGTAATTATTGATTCCAAAGACCGGTCGCTTGTTCCTACCATTATGGTTAAGGGAGATGACGACCGTGTACGTGAAAATACGCTGCCTGTAGACACCCATATTGTTGTGGATGACGGCGAGGAAGTCAAAGCTGGTCAGGTACTGGCCAAGATTCCGCGTTCTACCGGTAAATCGAAGGATATTACGGCGGGTCTGCCGCGTGTAACCGAGCTCTTCGAGGCTCGTTCACCAAGCGATCCTGCTGCTGTCTCTGAGATTGACGGTATTGTGCGTATGGGCGGCCGTAAGCGAGGTAAACAGGAAGTTATCGTTGAAAGTAAAGACGGTAAGAGTGAGAAGACTTATCTCATTTCACTATCCAAGCATATCCTCGTTCAGGAAAATGACTATGTGAAAGCAGGTCAGCAGCTGTCTGACGGAACTATTCCGGCTGAAGAAATACTGAATATTCTCGGACCTTACGCGGTACAATCCTATCTCGTGAATGAGATTCAGGAGGTTTACCGACTGCAGGGGGTACGCATCAATGACAAGCACATTGAGGTCATTGTACGCACCATGATGCAGAAGGTAGAGATTACCGATCCGGGCGATACCATGTTCCTTGAAGGAGATAAAGTCGACCGCTTTGAAGTGAACAACAAGAACGATGAACTCATCGGCAAATTTGTTGTCACGAATGTAGGCGGCAGCGACCTTAAGCAAGGCACCATCCTTGACCGTCGTGAAGTTCGTGAGATCAATAACGAACTGATCAAAGAAGGCAAGGATGAGCTTGAAACCCGTGAAGCAGAACCGGCTATTTCCAAGCCGATCCTGCTGGGTATAACCAGGGCGGCACTCTCTACAGAGAGCTGGCTGTCAGCTGCTTCCTTCCAGGAGACCACCAAGGTACTTACACAGGCTTCCATTGAAGCTAAGAAAGATCACCTGATGGGTCTCAAGGAGAATGTGGTTGTGGGTCACAAAGTGCCTGCAGGTACCGGACTCCGCAAATACGAAGACCTCATCGTCGGCAAGAAGTCAGAACTCAATGAAGAGGAAGAAGAGGTGGCAAAAGTATTCGAACAACTCAGCGCCGGCGACGGTGACGGGGAAGTTCAGCAAGCTGCCGATGTAGAAGGAGACGAGTCCTAAGACAAAAATAGTTTTAGGAAACTTCTAAAGTTTCTTAAAACAGTCTCTTAAAATTTGTAAAAGTAAAAAGGCCTCCAATCGGAGGCCTTTTTTATTTCAGGTGATTTTTTAATCAATTCAACCTAAATGCTGAGGCGTAGAGTGTTGCCAGGTATTCTGAAAATCTTTCGGAACGGCCGAAATGAGAATCTATATGTCTATATTGAAAGAGGATAGGGGATAGGGTGCCTTAATAATTAACCGGAATATCCTTCCTTAATTCTTTTCTTTAGATGGGCTTTCTCATCATCTGATATAAATGCAGCTTCAAGGGCGTTAAGATTGCATTTGAAAAACTGTTCTTCTCCCCAACCGAAGGTTTCCTGCAGTTTCTCATACTCTTCCGATAAGCTGACGTTCGAGGTGGTTCTTCCATCCGTGTTGATACTCAGCGATAAGCCTTTCTCAAACAGCTTGTCAATGGTATGGTCACTATAAGTGTCGTAAACATTCGTTTGGATATTG
>DATFJD010000007.1:0-10017 GCA_035269475.1 Halalkalibaculum sp. | reverse complement strand
TCACCTTGTTCCTGAATCCTGAATCCTGAATCCTGAATCCTGAATCCTGAATCCTGAATCCTGAATCCTGAATCCTGAATCCTGAATCCTGAATCCTGAATCCTGCCCCTAATTCCCTTCATTTTCCTTCGCTTCCTGCAGCTTAATTCGGGCGGTATCTGCCGGTACGTTGCTCGGGTCAATCCGGTCATGCACCACCCAGGCTTCCGGGTACTTCTTTTTGATAATCCGCGATAGGTTATTGGCCTTATCTCGGCTTTGGAAATCACCCACATGCACCTTGTAATAGGGCTGTTTAAAGAAGACATAGGCCTTTGGCGTGTAGCCGGCAAGGGTAGTGTCTGCCCATAAGCGGAACTGGGTAGATATGGAATCCGCCACATTGACCTCGCGTGAAGAGAGAATTTGGATCCGATATCCCTCAAACGGATTGTTATAGGAGTTATCCGTGGTATCCACCTTTAGAAAAGCATCGGGTATGTCGTGCTGTTGAGTGAAATGTACGTCAGAAAGCCTGCTTCGGGTTCGCGTAAGCAGAGTAGCGAGGTTCTCCCGGGTACCTTCGACGAATTCAGCAGTTGTTTCCTTTTCCGGCCGCTCGTCTCCCTTTCTTGCCTGTTCGGTTGTGGAGCAGGCCGCGGTGAGGCCAAGAGCAAAGACGGCCGCCAGCAGAATATAACGTGGGTATCGAAAGTTTTTCATTGCTTGGTCAATTAGTACAAAAATGCTTGGTATGTTTCTTAAAATCCAACCGGGTGCCAGGTCGTTTTCGTTTCCTGGAAGCTGGTTATGAGATACGGATGTTGACATTCGTCTTCCGTCCAGTCGTCATATGCTTCAAATACAACTCGTTTAATATTTAAAGCGCCATTCTCATCTATTTGTTTCGCATATTTTTCTTTTACTTCCCGGTCTGTATAAAAGAAGGCATTGACATCCATGTGTGAACTCATATGTGGAATCAGCTCTTCTTTTAAACCGCTAAGGATATTGACTACGCCACCCGGCACATCGGATGAGTTTAAAACCTCGCCTAAGCTAACGGCGCAAAGCGGTTTTTGTTCTGAAGCAAGCACCACACAGGTGTTGCCGCCGACAATTACCGGGGCAATGACGGATACCAGTCCCAGCAGGGGAAACTTTTCCGGGGATAGAATGCTCACTACACCGGTCGGATCCGGAATAGAAAAATTAAAGTGATTGCTGGCTACCGGGTTAACGGTACCGAATACCTGCTGGTATTTGTCAGCCCACCCGGCGTAATAGATGAGCCGGTCAATAGCTGTATTCACTTCAACTTTGGCCTGCTTGGACTTTTTCCCCATCGTTTCCAGCTCGTCAATAAACTGGGCCTTGCGGCCTTCCAGCATTTCGGCAATTCGATATAATATTTGTCCGCGATTATATGCGGTTCTCCCTTTCCATCCGGGAAACGCATTTCTTGCAGCTACAACCGCGTCCCGGACGTCCTTTCGGGAACACCGGCAGGCGTTGGCAAGCACCTTGCCGTCTTCATCAGAGACCTTGTAATAACGCCCAGACTCTGTACGCGGGAAGTTCCCGCCCACATAAGTTTTGTAAGTTTTTAAAACGTCAATTCTATCTGCCATGGTATGATTATTTAATTGTAAAATCGGTCTTTATTCCATTTCAATGGATTCTCCATGATATATTCCTCTATTCTAGTCATAGAAGCTTGATTTCGTACAATATGATCATAGAATCCAGTATGCCATTTAAATTCCGGGACAGCTGTGTTTCGGATTTGCCGGGTACAAGCCCCTTTAAAACCTCTGACAATAGAAGAAAGATTGTCACTCTGAGGTCCAAAACTATTTTTATAGTTCAGGGCACTAACTTTATCCTGTATAGACAGAGTGTATCTGTCTGAATCTTTTTTAAGTCTATTGGTACTCGTAAGAGACGCATGCGATGCGTCTTTAACAGGATTAGGTTTTAGGCCTATTAGGGCATGGAAGTGATTTGGCATTACTACCCACTCGCCAATTACCGCTCGTTCACGTTTTATAAAAGTTTTCAGCCATTCTTGTGCTACTATTTGTCCTGCAGTAGAAAGGGTCATTTTACCATCTGAGACAGATCCAAAGTAATGAACCCGATATTTTGTTAAGATGGTTATAAAATAAACCCCTTCGCTACTGTAATCATAGCCTGTTAACCTGATTGAATCCGTACGATATTTATTTTTATACTTCTTCAAATTGATAATCTCTGGCATCAATAAAATGCCTATTTAAATTTTACGTACCCGTATAAACCGTGCAGCCCGCCTTCGCGGCCGACCCCGCTTTCTTTATATCCGCCAAAGGGAGAAGTGGGATCAAACTGGTTATAGGTATTCGACCAGACCACCCCGTTATCAATATTCTGACCAACCTTGAATATCTTGGAGCCTTTGTCGGTCCATACGCCTCCGGCAAGTCCGTAAGGTGTGTTATTGGCTTTTTCAATGCCTTCCTGTGCGGTTCGGAAGGTTTGCACGGTCAGCACCGGCCCGAATATTTCATCCTGTACAATCCGGTTCGACTGTGCCACATTGGTGAAAATAGTCGGCTTGCAGAAATAACCATTGTCGGGTAGATCGGCGGAACTTTGGAAGATATCAGCTCCTTCATCCACGCCCAGTTCCAGGTACTCATTAATTTTTTCGTACTGCTGCTTGGAATTGATGGCGCCCACATCCGTATTCTTGTCCAGCGGATCGCCGACGATGAGGGTCTCCATGCGGTCGCGCAATTTGTTGATGACCTTGTCGGCTACCCCTTCCTGGACCAGCAGGCGCGAACCGGCGCAGCAAACATGGCCCTGGTTGAAGAAAATGGCATTGATAATACCTTCCACAGCCTGGTCAATAGGGGCATCCTCAAATATGATATTCGGCCCTTTGCCACCCAATTCAAGGGTATATTTTTTATCGGTTCCGGCCAGAGTCTTCATAATGATTTTGCCGACCTCAGTGGAACCCGTAAAGGCAATCTTATCAATATCATCATGATCTACAATATGGGAGCCTGTCTGTCCGGCCCCGGTCACAATATTTACCACGCCTTCGGGAAGGCCGGCATCCCGGCAAAGCTCTGCAAATTTAAGAGCCGTCAGAGAGGTGGTTTCTGCGGGTTTCAACACCACGGTATTCCCGGTTGCCAGGGCAGGGGCTATCTTCCAGGCCAGCATCAGCAGGGGGAAATTCCAGGGAATAATCTGTCCTGCCACGCCCAGGGAGGTGACTTCCTTACCGGGGAAGGCGTATTCAAGCTTATCGGCCCATCCCGCATAGTAAAAGAAATGCGCTGCTGCCAGCGGAATATCTACATCCCGTGACTCCCGGATAGGTTTGCCCCCATCCATAGTTTCAATTACCGAAAACTCTCTTGCCCGTTCCTGAATCAGGCGGGCAATGCGGAATATGTATTTTCCACGCTCTTTGGCTTCCAGTTTTGACCAGGTTTTCTCATAGGCATTGCGAGCAGCCTCCACGGCTTTGTTGACATCCTGCTGTGTTGCTTCTGCAATTTCTGCCAGAACCTCTTCATTGGCGGGATTGATGGACTTGAAGTAACGCCCTTTTTCAGGCTCTATAAATTTCCCATCAATAAACAGCCCGTACCGGTCTTCAATACTTATATGATCGGTACTTTCCGGGGCCTCGGCATACTCCCATTCGGCCTTGAAACTCAACCTGTTTGTAGGTGAAGAGGGTTTAAAGGGTTTTTCCTGAATATCTGTATTTTCTTCTTTCATAATATTAGTTGCCAATCAATTTAATATCACCAAGAGACAATGCTATTTAGTGATCTTAGTGCCTTAGTGGTTACATCAATCGTTTGAAAAATAATTCAGGCTCTGATAGACACCGGTCTGCTGTTTTACAATCTGCATCAGCAGGTCATTGGTCAGTGAGCTGGCTCCGAACCGGAAATAATCAGGGGTCAGCCAGTTGCTTCCCAGGGTCTCTTTTACCAGCACCAGGTACTGAATGGCCTGCTTGGCTTTTCTGATTCCGCCGGCCGGTTTCATGCCCACCATTCGGCCTGTTTCGTAGTAGTAATCGCGGATAGCTTCGAGCATGACCAGCGTGACCGGCTGCGTGGCTGCCGGCTGAATTTTGCCGGTGGAGGTCTTGATAAAGTCTGCACCTGCCTGCATGGCCAGATCACTGGCTTTTCTCACATTCTCATAGGTCTGAAGCTCACCGGTTTCCAGAATAACTTTCAGGTGGGCATCTCCGCAAGCCTCCTTGACGGCCTGTATTTCATCGAATACAAAATTATACTCTCCTTTTAAAAACTTTCCCCTGGATATGACCATGTCCACTTCATCGGCACCGTATTCCACGGCCCGTTTTGTTTCTTCCAGCTTGTCTTCAAGCGTCGCCATGCCGCTGGGAAACGATGTGGCAACGCTGGCTACATGGATGCCGCTGCCCTTTAATCGTTCCTTGGCTACTTTCACCATATTGGGATACACGCAAACTGCGGCAACCGTGGGAAGGTCAGGCAGGCTTGCATGCGGCTTCATAGCCTTCTGGCATAACTGTATGACTTTCCCCTCGGTGTCCATGCCTTCCAGGGTGGTTAGGTCAATCATGCTTAAAGCCATTTTCAGGGCTTCAATCTTAGACTCTTTTTTTATGCTGCGGGAGTTAAGCCGGGCTACGCGCGACTCCACACCAACCTGGTCTATGGGAACTGTCTGGGTGAAATCAGTTATTGTTTCATTTGTATTTTTCATAGGCATCAAAATAAGAAATCGTTAGCTTTTAATGAATTTATGTTATCCACGTTTCATGAAGGTGAATCCATCGTACACGGTTGGGCGCGGCGTCATTTTTCTCGAAAAGTGCTGAGCTTATCCTTCCTTTCCCTTTAGCTCTGTCATTGCTTCCCTGCCACTCCTCATAATTTGCAAGGCAATAGGTATCGGTAGACCATTCAATGGTTATATTTCTAATCCATATAGCCGAAGGTTTATCCTCTTTTAGATAAAGGCCATTCATGGAGCGTAAATTGGATAATAAACTACTCCGTTCAATTTTTCTTCCTGCCGGTGTAATCATTATAAATTCAGGGGAGAGGACTTCTGACATTCGAGAGAATGATTCATCATTATCCGAGAGTTTTGCATTGAACCAGGCTTCAAAGAATTGATGCAGTTCTATGATCTCTCTTTCGCAGTTTTCAATCATACTGTTATTTTTTAAAAACTAATGCCATTTAAACTAATATTGACATTTTAATCAAAAAGGTTAAAATACATATATGCGATAAAATGTCGCAGTTCATTACTTAAATAATAATAAGGGGTGGGGATATTATGGATATGTCTATGTTAAATATATGGGCCATTTTAGTGGCTACACTTTCAACTTTCGTGGTCGGCTGGCTTTGGTATGGTCCGCTTTTTGGCAAATCATGGATGACGGCAACCGGTTTAACCGAAGAACAGCTGCAGCAGGGCAATATGGCTAAAATATTCGGACTTGCCTTTATATTTGAACTTATCATGGCATTCAATCTGGCTATGTTTTTAACGGGTTCACCGGAAGCGGCGGAGCAAATGAATTATCAAATGGGTGCTTTTTATGGATTTCTAACCGGCTTCGGATGGGTATTTTTTGCCCTTGCGGTCACTTCCCTATATGAGCAAAAGTCGTGGAAGTATATTCTTATAAATGGGGGATACTGGACCGTAACATTCACCATTATGGGATTGATTATTGGGGCCTGGAAGTAAACAACCCTTTCATTTACCAGATTAGAAACGGGAATATTCTGATTAAAAGTCTTTTGGGATTACAGCATATCTATGTCCTTGTTCTGAGTAACTTTGTGGATTAACTTTGCGATGCTTACTCAGAACCGCATTTTTTAACTCCTTATTAATACTAACAAGGCCGGTTATTTTTTATTAGGTTAGTTCACTCATTAAAAATATTAAAGAGAGCTACCGGGTATAGGAGATATCTGTATAAGTTTTCGTCACAATTCTTTCTTATATAAATATATATGAATCGACTAAAGTCATTGACCGTCTTGCTACTTTTTGTCGGGTTCTCTTACTTTTCTTACACCGTTAAAGACCGGGTACATTCCGACACCTCGCTTGCCTTTGATAATGGAGAGGAGGTAAGCACATTCCGCCTGATGAATATGACGGATGAACAGGTTGAATTAAATGACGTAATCAAGAGTAATAAATATACCTGGATCAATTTTTGGGCAACCTGGTGCGGACCGTGCAGGGAGGAGATGCCTATGATGGCAGAAATTTACAAGGAACTCGCTGACAAAGGCTTGGCCATAGTCGCGGTAAATGTAAATGAAAGGAAACAAACTATTACGACCTACCTCGATCAATACCCGGTTCCATTCATGGTATTGAGAGATTCTACCGGCGATATTACACAGTCATATAATGTGGAAGCTTTGCCCACATCCATTCTTGTAGATAGTACCGGCGTAGTGCAGCGCGTTTCTGTTGGCTATGATAGATCATGGGAATATCAAATACCAAATTACTTTGAAGATGAGTAACCCCGCCATCTCAATTCAGGGACTCAGAAAAGAATACAGTCAGGGCTTATTTAAAAATAAGGTGCTTGCGGTAGATGATCTGTCTATGACCATTCCGGAAGGTTCGGTTGTGGGTCTCATTGGCTCAAACGGTGCCGGGAAAACTACAACAATCTACTGTATCTTAGGCACATTGATACCCAATGAGGGTACAATATCCATATTTGGCCATCTACCCCAGTCTTTGGAAGCAAGAAAGCGCATCGGGTTTCAATCGGAAATCTTTAACACCTATGATTTTTTAAAACCTGAGAAAGCACTTTCATTTTACGGCAAGCTTGCCGGTATGGACTCGCATGATCTAAAGGATCAAATTGAGAAAAAGCTCTCCAGGCTAGGCTTGGCAGGAGCTACAAACCAAAAGGTTAAATCCTTTTCCAAAGGTATGAATCAGAGATTGGGAATCGCGCAGGCATTGCTTCATGATCCTGATCTTTTGATTCTCGATGAGCCGTTTACGGGCCTGGATCCGCAGGGGCGGCGTGAAATTCTGGAAATTATCCAGGAGGAGAAAGCTAAAGGAAAGACCATATTTTTCAGCAGTCATATTTTATCCGATATAGAACGAGTATGCGATAAAGTAGTAATGATGAGAAAGGGGAAGGTTGTGTTGTCGGGAGATATTGATCAGGTGACATCAATTACCGACAAATGGTGTATTTCCGTAAAGGGTTTGGAAAAAGATATTGGCAGGCTGATTGCCGGTATTGAGTACGAGCTGGATAATTATGATGGGAAAACGGAACTTCTCGTTCATCAGAGTGATAAAGAAAAAACGCTTCAAAAGTTACTGGATTCCGGAGCTGAAATTGTCGGTCTGCATCCCAAAATGCAGTCTCTTGAAGAAATTTATTTGGAAATTGACAATGAGGAGGCTCTGTCATGAAATCAGTTAAGCTTTTAGCCCTCAATACCGCGGGCTACCTTTTGGCTCGTAAAACCATATATGTACTGTTTTTCATTGCATTAATTGTTCTGCTCGCCTCAGGTGCAGATCTTTATAATATTTTTAATTCCGATGCTTCAACGGATCCAAAAGCCTTACTGAGTCAACAAGCAAATATTTTGAGCAGGATGTTCAGCTCATGGGCAGCTTTGACAACCCTGGCTTCAATAATAGCTGCAGCAGCAGTGGTATATGCCGATATAAAGTCAAAGATAGTACTGGGCATATTAGCAAAACCCGTTTCTCGATGGCAGTATTTGCTGGGCAAGTGGACCGGAGTTCTTTTATTCTTCTATGGATTTTTAGCTGTTGGATTGGCTATCGTAATGATGTTTATGCTTTTTTGGGACATTCCGATTACAAGTGTCTTTTTGACCGGAACATTTTACCAGGTTATTAATATGACCGTCCATTCAACTATAGCTTTTACTCTGAGTTTATTTATTGCTCCGGTATTGGCCGGTGGCATCGGTTTCGTATTTTTTGCTTTCGGAGGTCTATTTGAGCAGCTAATGGGAGCAAGTATGTGGTGGGCAAGTTTACTTGGTTCATTTCTCTACTATGTGCAACCCGCCATTATTAATGAGAGTTTACTTCAGAAAGGAATATTAAATAGCTTGCTGGATCCCAATTTCAGTCTCTATTGGAGCGTGATCCTGGAAAATATATTATACGCTTCAATTATATTCTTCGCTGCTGTGCTATTCTTCCAAAAACGAGATATTGTTGACAGCTGATATAGCTGCACAATCATAGTGCTCTGTATAAAGCTATTTTACTATAAGTATCTCTATAGAACTCAATGTCTCTAAGTTTAGTAAAGCTAATCAAGTGAAATAAATAAGAGGGTATTTATAGTGCTTTACTGAACTTTAATATCAACCTTTCACCACAGCAGTAGGCCGCATGCGGAGTACTCGTTTTGCCAGGCCTGCTTTTTCGACGGCATCCACAACCATGTCAACCTCCTTATAGGCAAGGGGGGCTTCTTCAGCAACTCCGCTGTGGGAGGCGGCTCGAACGTGTATATCCTGTTCTTTTAGTCTGCGCAGCAGTTTGTTAGGGTCTACCTGCTTTTTAGCAGCGGTACGTGACATATTGCGTCCCGCCCCGTGGCATGTGGAACCAAAAGTAGACTCCATGCCTTCTGAGGTACCCGTTAGCACATATGAACTGGTGCCCATGCTGCCGGGTATAAACACCGGCTGCCCAATTTTCTTATAGCTTTCGGGCAGCTCGGGATGATCGGGGCCAAAGGCACGTGTTGCTCCTTTGCGGTGAACGATTACTTTCTGGGAGCTTCCGTTTATCCGGTGCTCTTCCAGCTTGGCGATATTGTGCGATATATCATATACCACATCGATCTTGCCGGCTTGCGACCCCAGTACATTCCTGAAAGCCTTACGCACCTGCGAGGTAATTACCTGCCGGTTGCACCAGGCAAAATTGGCACCCGCGGCCATGGCCTGGTAGTAGTCTTTACCGTCGCCGGAATCCATCGGGGCACAGGCCAAACCCCTGTCAGGCAGGTCTATGCCGTAATCGGTCATTTTACTTTGAAATTTTTTCACATAATCGGTGGCTACCTGGTGGCCGAAACCTCTTGAACCGGTATGAATAAATACCACTACCTGGTTTTCATGAAGGCCGAGAGCGTCAGCAGCATCTTTGTCAAAAATATCGGAAACGCGATCTACTTCCAGAAAGTGATTGCCGCCACCCAGCGTACCGGCCTGGTCCTGTCCGCGTTGTTTCGCACGTTTGGAAATAACCGCCGGGTTTGCCTGCTCCAGCTTGCCATTGGCTTCAATATATTCTAAATCTTCGGAACCTCCGTAGCCGGCACCCACAGCCCATTCGGCTCCCCGCTGCAGCAGACGGTTAAATTCGTTATGACTTAGATTCACGGGGCCGCTTTTCCCGGCGCCGGCGGGTACATGGCTGTAAAGTTCCTGCGCCAGGTTTTCCATTTCTCCTTTAATCTCCTGGTAATCGGCATCAGTGGAAAGAAGGCGCACCCCACAATTGATGTCATAACCGATGCCGCCGGGCGAGATGACGCCTTCCGGAAATTTTGTCGCTGCTACCCCGCCGATCGGGAATCCGTATCCCTGGTGGGCATCCGGCATGGCAATGGCAGCTTTCTGTATGCCCGGAAGGGTAGAGACATTAATCAGCTGATCGAGTGAGTCATCTTCCAGTATCGCTTCCAAGCCCTCTTCGCTGGCATAAACCCGTGCCGGGACGCGCATATCACCTCTGGTTGACTTGGGGATTTCCCAGAGAAAATCGGTTATCTTTTCAAGCTGTTCTTTCTTGACCATATTCATGTGATTAGGTTCAAGAATCATTCATTACCTCTCATATACAGTAACAAAACAGAGAAATAAATCGTTGAATGGCCATGCGGTTTTAATCAGACATCAAACACAACAGTGGTTTCATAGTTGCCTTGATCGTTCTTGCGAATATCTGCCT
>DATFJD010000006.1:0-5684 GCA_035269475.1 Halalkalibaculum sp. | reverse complement strand
CCTTTATCAGAACCTGGGGCCGGGTCAGGTTTTCATATATGAGCCGGGGCAACCGCGAAGTACCGACACCATCATTGATACCACGCGCTTTTCAAAAGGAGATGTCATTAAGACATACAGCGGCTTTGAGCCGCGCATATCCGCACGGCTGAACCTGGGCAGCTCAAGCTCCCTGAAATTTAGCTATAATATTAACCGGCAATACAATCACTCCATATCCAACAGCACCTCTCCCACCCCTTCCGATATCAGGCAGGTTAGCAACCGCTATATTCCGGCACAAACGGCTTACAGCTACTCGGCCGGTTATTTTAAGAATTTCGGGAATGATACCTGGGAGACCTCTGCACAGATCTATTATAAAGATATTGACGACCTGGTAGAGTATAGGAACTTTGCCGAACTGTATCTAAACGAACACCTGGAAACCGAACTGCTCTCGGGCACCGGTAAATCGTATGGCCTCGAGCTGAACCTCGAAAAAACGAAAGGGAGCTGGACCGGGTGGCTGGCCTACTCCTTTGCCCGAACCTTTATTAGGATACCGACCGGAGATCAGGGAAATATCAATGATGGTGACTGGTTTCCATCCTCCTATGACCAGCCGCACAGCCTGACGCTGGTAGCCAAGCGCCGGCTCGGTGAAAAAAGTGCTTTTGCTGTAAACCTGACTTACAAAACCGGCCGTCCCATAACGGCAATCACATCCAGCTACAATACCGGCAGTACCTCTATCCCGGTATTTTCAGATCGCAATGAGTACCGGATACCCAACTATTTTCGAGTTGATGTTTCCTTCACGGTAGCCGAAAACATCTGGAAAAACAGGACCGTTGATCCTAACCGGAGGTATAAAGACAGCATGACCATCGCCTTCTATAATATTTTCAGCCGGGATAATGCCTTCTCGGTATTCTATCGACGCCCGGAAGATGCTGCGTCTCTGATTCCAAAAGCCTATAAACTGTCCGTACTCGGTGCCTTCATTCCATCCGTCACTTACAATTTCAGCTTCTGATTTTTATGGAGATTCCAAGAAAAACAGTTAACGATTCAAAATCACAATCGCACGGCCCCGCTCTCCGATTAAATGTCAGGATGGCATCCATCAGCCTGCTGCTGTTTATGGGCTTGATTCTCGGCAGCTGTATCGAACAGATAGATTTTGACACCGACCGCAGGGGCGGCTTCCTGGTGGTAGACGGCAGAATCCATGACGGCCCCGGGCCTTATACCCTCGAGCTCTCACGGACTACCGGTGAGGGGAGTCCGACCCGGCCGGTATCGGGCGCGGTGGTTTCCCTGAATGATGGCCTGGGAAACCGGGAGTTTTACACCGAAACTGCAGAAGGAGTTTATCAAGCTCCCGGTATCGAAGTGCAAGGGAGGCGTGGAGGCACCTACCATATCGAAATAGAGATAGGCGGTGGGATCGAATATCGTTCAGAGCCCGGTACCATTCCTTTATATACGGCAACCGATAGTGTATACTTCGAGACAACTACCATAGAAGAACTGAGTGAGGCCGGGATATTAGTGGATGTTGAGGTGGTCAAAGTCTATGCGGATACCGAAATTCCGGATGCAGACTCTACTCTTTACCTTCGCTGGGACGTTCATGAACTTTATAAGTACACCGAATACGATACTCCGGATCCATTTAACACTCCGCCACCCTACTGTTATGTCACCCAGTACCCCAACCCCCAAAAGATAACGCAGTTCAGTACCGAAGAGAGCGAAGCGGGCCTGCTTAGGGGCAACGAGTTATCCACTACCCGCATTGATTTTTCCTTCTACCAGCGGCACTACTTTAATGTAGTGCTGAGCTCAACCACCAAGCGCGCTGATGAGTATTGGAGACAGGTCGATGAGGCGGTAAACCGTTCCGGGACGATCTTCGATGTTCCTCCCGCAACCGTAGCCGGCAATATTTACAGCTTAAACAAAACTCAGAACCGGGTTTTGGGCTTCTTTGAAACAGCTATCATTGATACCTCTCGCTTCTTTACCTTACGCTCTGATATGCCGATCTTCATTGGCGATCCCTGCGGAAGCTTCGCAAGAAATCGGCACTATGCCTGTTCCAACTGCCTCGAGCTGCCCAACAGTACCAAAGAGGAGCCGGACTATTGGTTGGAATGAATTGATTATTCTTGGTAACTTAAAAACTCAGTAAAATATAGAAGCGGCTTAAAATCGGATTGAGGACTAATATTAATTATGTCTAACGATGTAATTATTTATTCCCTGATATCTGCTTTTTGTTTGCATTTACACTAAGCCCACAGTACTTTCGTTGGTGAGATGTGAACTAAAAATTCATCCCGCTCGTTACAACGAGTAACTAAAATCCCTAAATTTCTGAAAGATCATTGAATATGGAGGGCAACTTCTCAAGTAAAGTTCGCGACGTGATTCAATATAGCCGTGAAGAAGCTCTCAGGCTCGGACACGACTATATTGGTACCGAACACCTTATTCTTGGTATTGTGCGTCTTGGAGAAGGCGTTGCAGTGAAAATACTAAAGAACCTGAATTGCGATCTTTACAAACTTAAGAAAACAGTAGAAGATACCGTACGAGGTACCGGCGGATCTGTAACTGTAGGAAATATCCCATTAACCAAACAGGCCGAGAAGGTACTGCGCATCACCTATCTCGAGGCCAAACTCTACAAAAGCGATACCATAGGTACCGAACACCTGTTGCTATCCTTGCTTAGAGATGACGAAAATATTGCAGCGCAGATTTTACAGCAGTTCAGCGTCTCCTACGATGCTGTTCGTGAGGAACTAGATCTTATCATCTCCGGTAAATCTACCGATGATGATGCGAAGGATGCCCGCTCTGTATCGGCGAGCCTCTCCTCTTCTAAAGGTTCTAAATCATCCGGAAGCTCCAGAGAAAAGAAAATGGAAAAATCTAAGACACCCGTACTCGACAATTTCGGCCGTGATTTAACACAGATGGCCGAAGATGGCAAACTCGATCCTATTATCGGCCGTGAAAAAGAAATTGAACGTGTAGCCCAGGTACTGAGCCGACGCAAGAAGAACAACCCGGTTCTCATAGGTGAACCCGGTGTCGGTAAAACCGCCATTGCCGAAGGCCTTGCAACCCGCATTGTAGAGCGCAAGGTTTCGCGCGTGCTCTATGACAAGCGCGTCATCGCTCTCGACCTTGCCGCACTTGTGGCAGGTACCAAGTACCGCGGACAGTTTGAAGAACGCATGAAAGCCGTGATGGGCGAACTTGAAAAAACCGATAATGTCATTCTGTTTATCGATGAGCTTCACACCATCGTAGGTGCCGGGGGTGCCAGCGGTTCGCTGGATGCTTCCAACATGCTGAAGCCGGCCCTTGCCCGCGGTGAAGTTCAGGCAATCGGTGCCACCACGCTGAACGAGTACAGGCAGTACATTGAAAAAGACGGTGCCCTCGAGCGAAGGTTCCAGAAGATTATGGTTGATCCGACTACCATCGAGGAAACCATGGAAATTCTGAAACAGATCAAAAGCAAGTACGAGAAGCACCACAGCGTGCAATACTCCGACAAAGCCATTGAGGATTGCGTTAAGCTTACTGATCGCTATGTAACCGATCACTTCCTCCCCGACAAGGCCATTGATGCCCTCGATGAGGTAGGTGCCAAGGTGCACCTCTCCAACATCACCGTGCCACAGCACATTGTGGATATGGAAGAAGAGATTGAGAAGACCAGCAATGAGAAAAATGCCATGGTCAAGAAACAGCGATTCGAAGAGGCCGCCCGTCTTCGCGATAAAGAGAAGCGGCTCATGGAAGAGCTGGATCAAGCCCAGAAAGAGTGGGAGAAAGAATCTGAAGAGATTGTGTACGACGTAAGCGATGAAGATGTGGCCGAAGTGGTTGCCATGATGAGTGGCGTACCGGTCAACAAAATCAGCCAGAGCGAAGGCAAAAAGCTGCTGAAGATGAAAGAGAAGCTCGGCGAGCATATCATCGGACAGGAAGAGGCTATTGTCAAACTTACCAAAGCTATTCAGCGAACGCGTGCCGGGTTGAAAGATCCTACGCGTCCTATTGGCTCCTTTGTTTTCCTTGGACCTACCGGTGTGGGTAAAACAGAAACCGCCAAGGTTTTGGCCAACTACCTCTTTGACAAAGAAGAAGCCCTGATTCGCATCGACATGAGTGAATATATGGAGAAGTTCTCCGTCTCACGACTGGTCGGAGCTCCTCCGGGATATGTTGGATATGAAGAAGGCGGCATTCTCACCGAGAAAGTTCGACGCAAGCCGTACAGCGTTGTGCTGCTTGACGAAATTGAAAAAGCGCACCCGGATGTATTCAACATCCTGCTGCAGGTACTTGACGATGGTATCCTTACCGACAGCCTCGGCAGAAAGGTAGACTTCCGGAATACGATTATTATCATGACCTCCAATATCGGGACCAGTGAAATTCGAAGTCTCGGCAAAGGAATCGGATTCTCTACCGGCGACAGCGCCTTCGATTACGAGAAGATGAAGTCAACCATTCAGGACGCTCTCAAGAAGGTTTTCAACCCTGAGTTCCTGAACCGTATTGATGATGTCATTACCTTCCGTCCACTCGAGAAGGAAGACATCTTCAAGATTATCGACCTGCTGTCTGATGATCTCTTCAAGCGCATCCATGATCTCGGCTACGAAGTTGAGATCACCAAAGGCGCGAAGGATTTCCTTTCCGACAAAGGATTCGATCAGAAGTATGGCGCTCGTCCATTGAAGCGGGCCATTCAGCGGTATGTGGAAGATCCGCTTGCCGAAGAGCTGCTCAATGTAGAACATCCCGAAGGCTCGTCTATCAAGATCAAGATGAACAAGTCGCGTGATGATCTCACCTTTGACTGGGAAGATGCCGATACAAAGAAGGCTGAAGAAGATAAGGCTAAGGATTCGGCAGAGAAGGATACCGGCGAAGAGGAGGATGATTCCGAATCGAAGGAGAAGAAATCCGAAGCTAAAGCGTAAACCGGTAACCATTTAATTTGTTGACCCATGAAAAGGCCTCCGCACGGAGGCCTTTTTTGTTTACCCGAACCTTGCCATTTAATTTGACGCTTTAATTGGAAATGGACGCAGAGCGTCCGTCCAAGCGTCAACCGCGGAGCGGATTGACGAGGCGTGGAGGGTTGATGAGGCGTAAGGAGACTTTGTGAAACTTATTGCTGCTTGGTGCCCCTCCGTGAAATAGCCAAAGTTCGGGGTGCCTGAGGCTGAGGAAATTATTCATAGAAAGGAAATAAAAACCCTATATGAGGCAAGTCCCCTCTTGGGAGGGGAAATTAAGGCCAAGATGTTCGAGGCCGATAATGGGGTGGGTAGAAATGTCGGCGAACCTCTTAGGTGTTATTACTATTAATAACCGCAGACAAAAAACAAAACTATTGCCTTTAGGTCATCCCGGAACGGGGTCCGGGATGACCTTAGTGGGAAATGGAAGAACAACCTATCCAGAATTGTGACATCTTCCTCAATAAATCACGGTCATCCCTGCGGAGGCAGGGATCCCATAAAGGTGATCTATATTACACACCAAGTCTTCCCAGAAAGGCTCCTTGATTATAACAATGCGAGCAGCTCTTTCTTCGAGGCTACAAGCCTCTCGTAGCGGATAAAATTCCGGTTATGAGGCAAGTCTCCGCCAGCTGGCGGAAG
>DATFJD010000005.1:0-4157 GCA_035269475.1 Halalkalibaculum sp. | reverse complement strand
CCTTCTTTTCGACGTATTTTGCAATTACTGAATCATCTGCAGCAGCACCGAGCAGCTCGATCTTCGACTCTCCGGTTTTAAAGAAAGCCGTATTCACCTTCTGCGACTCGACTGCCTCCTGCTTATAGCATTCGGTGTCCAGTAGCTTTTCATACGTTGAAATGGCTTTCTCAAGGTCTTTAACCGCAATTCCTACGTGATCTATATGTTTTTTAGTCATGAGTCTTGAGATTTAAACTTCTTGCTTCTTGCTTCTTGCTTCTTGCTTCTCGCTTTTCACTTCTTGCTTCTCACCCCTCCGACAAACTAATATATCGCAAAGACTTTACCCCATCCAAGTTCAAAATGGGCTCAAGTTCTTCATCCGACATTCTCTTATCCACGGAAACTGCTGTGATGGCATTGGATCCTTTTTGGGTCCGGCCAAGACTTAAGGAAGCGATGTTGATCCCCTGCGCGGCAAGCGCGCCGCTTACGGCAGCCAGCATGCCGGGCTTGTCCAGGTTCTGATACATCAGGATGTCACCTTCCATCCTGAGCTCGATCCCATAGCCGTCAATCTCCACAATACGATAATCATTTTGGCCGAATACCGTTGCAGAAATATTCTTATAGTCTGCCTTACCGTTTAGCTTTACGGTGATTAGATCATTGAAGGTTTTGGTTTCACTGGCCATGGTCTCTTTGATTTTAAACCCGCGGTCCTCGGCATATACCCGTGCATTGATGAGGTTCACCGCTTCACTGACATGATGGCTCAGCATGCCTTTTAGAATTGAGTCGGTCAGCACCTCGGCATATTTGGCGCATGCTCCGGAGTATTCGAAGGCAAAGTCGCTGGTGTGCTCAGGTGCCAGCTGAATAGCCAGGTTGCCCAGCTTCTCTGCAACTTCCAGGTAAGGCTGAACTTCTTTATTGGTTATAAGCGAAATGGACTTGCCGTTCAGGCTGCCTTTGAAGCTTTTCTTCTCCAGGGCATCCGACATCTGGTGAGCTATCTGTTCGGCCACCTTCTCCTGGGCCTCTTCGGTTGAAGCACCCAGGTGCGGGGTACAAATTATTTTCGGGTGTTTCAGTATTTCATAGACCTCTTCAGTAGGAGGCTCCTGGGAATAGACATCCAGGGCAATGCCGTCGACATAGCCCTGATCGATCAGTTCAGCCAGGTCTTCTTCCTTGTATATGCCGCCCCTGGCACAATTCACCAGCCGCATACCCTTTTTAAGCTTGGAAGCCGACTCCATAGAGATCAGGCCGCGGGTCTTTTCGGTAAGCGGCGTATGCACGGAAATATAATCACTGCTGCCGAGAAGCTCATCCAGCTCTACCAGCTCTACCCCGAGGTTCTGGGCTTTCTCATGGGAAGCAAAGGGATCATAGGCTATCACGTTCATGCCGAACTGCTGCATTCTCTTGGTCACTTCGGCCCCGATTTTACCCAGTCCGATGATTCCCAGCGTCTTGCTATGCACCTCGGTTCCCATATATTTCTTACGGTCCCAGCCGCCGCCTTTAACTTTTTCGACCGACTGCGGGATGTTGCGCGAAAGGGCCAGAATCATACCGCAGGTATGTTCTGCAGTTGAAATGGTATTCCCGTCAGGCGTATTCATCACCAGCACACCACGAGTGGTTGCCGCGTTGATGTCAATATTATCTACGCCGACACCCGCCCGGCCGACAACTTTCAGGTTCTTTGCGGATGCCAGAAGTTCCGGCGAGACGGTCGTGGCGCTGCGAACAACGATACCGTCATAATTTGCTATTTCTTTATGCAGATCATCGCCGCTGAGGTTGGTTTTACGAACAGGCTCGATACCGCGGTCTTTAAATACTTTTTCGCATAAAGGGTCGACATTGTCTAAAAGCAATACTTTGAAAGGCATGAGAAATGGTGTTTAATAATTAACGAATTCGTTGATTAGGTTCTGAATCTCTTCTATTCCGTTTCGAGTTTCGGATGATACAATGACGATAGGAACCTGGATGTTCATCTCGTCTAAAATTGCTTCCAGTCGAAATTTGGACTGGTTCTGTTTGTTTCTGCTCAGTTTATCTGCCTTGGAAAGTGCGACACAAAAAGGCATCCGGTTGGTCCCCATCCAGTAAAAAAAGTCTTCGTCAAGCTGGGATGGTTTATGCCTGATGTCAACTACATGCACAATCAGCCTCAGCGTGCTTCGCTTCAGCAGGTAGTCACGTATATCGCGCCCCCAGCGTTCCCGCTCTTTCTTTGAAACCTTGGCATAGCCGAATCCCGGCAAGTCAACAAAATAGGCCTCATCGTCTATCTTGTAGTAATTCATCTGCTGGGTCTTGCCAGGAGTATTACTGGTTTTTGCCAGTCCGCCATGGTGCATCAAGGCGTTGATCAGGGATGACTTGCCGACGTTTGAACGGCCTGCAAAAGTAATCTCAGGCAGTTCGGGCGGCGGGCACTGGCTCAGCGTGGGTGCTCCTGTTACAAATTCAGCCTTATTGAACTCCATCAAACAATCTCATTCTCTTCTTTCTCGATGCCGAAGTTTACGGGCACCGGGTACTTTTCAGTGAAGCAGGCTGTGCAGTAGTCTTTATCATACGGGTTGGCCTCTTTAACGGCACTCACCAGTCCATCAGCCGATAAATAGCGCAGGCTGTCAACACCGATCTCCTCGGCCATTTTGGATATATCCCTGTCGAATTTATTAGCCATAAGCTCCTCGGGATTGGGGAAGTCCATACCGTAATAGCAGGGACTGATAATCGGGGGCGAACTCACCAGAAAGTGAACCTCCCTCGGATTCGCTTTACGAATCATATCCACCAGGTAACGCGAAGTGGTACCCCTGACGATGGAATCATCTACGATGATAACCGAGCGTCCTTCAATGACGCCTTTAACCGTATTAAATTTTGTGCGGACTTTCTGCTCCCTGGACTTCTGCCCGGGTGAAATAAAGGTCCGTCCGACATAATGATTACGAATCAGCCCGATTTCAAATTTGCACTCGTACCCAAGTTTCTGATTTTCGTGCACATACCCCAGAGCCGCGGTGTTGCTTGAATCAGGCACCGATATGACAATGGGTTTCTTATCTTCGGGTGCCTTTTGAATGACTTCATTGATGGGATGCTCTTTGGCCAGGTATTTACCCAGGTTCCGCCTCACCTTATCCACATTTTCCCCGAATATCTTGCTGTCGGGACGGGAGAAATAGACATATTCAAAAATGCACTGGCTGGAGCCGGTTCCGTATTCCGGTTCAAGCTTATAGGAAGTGGGTTCTTCAGTGTCAGCTACTTTTTGGTCAATTACCAGCACCTCTCCGGGCTCGACATCGCGTATGTATTCCGCATTGATGATATCAAAAGCACAGGTTTCGCTTGCCACACAATAGCTTCCGTCAATCCTGCCCAGGGCAAGGGGACGAAACCCATTGGGGTCACGAACGGCAATCAGCTTGTCATCCGTCAGCATAACCAGGCTATAGGCCCCTTCGATCTGTTCCAGGGCTTCGAGAACCTGTTCAATTTGAGTCTCTTTCTGGCTGTGTGAAATCAGGTGTAGAATCAGTTCGGTGTCGGAGGTGCTTTGAAACAGAACTCCCTCCTGCCGAAAACGATCTCTCAGCTGCTTGGCATTTGCCAGGTTTCCGTTGTGGCCAATGGCAATATTTCCATTCCTGTAATGGACCCTGAATGGCTGAATATTTGCAGGGTTTTTGGAGGAGCCGGTTGTGGAGTAGCGGTTATGACCGATAGCGGCATTGCCGACCAGCTCGTTCTTAAAAATCTTCTGATCGTCAAATACACTGAGAACGAGCCCGAAATCCTTATGGGCCGGCATAGTCCAGCGTCCTTTTTCTTCGTCGTAGCAGGAGGTAACGATGCCTGCGGATTCCTGGCCGCGGTGCTGTAGAGAGTGCAAACCGTAGTAGGTTAGCAGTGCGGCATCCTGGTGATCATAAACACCGAATATGCCGCAATAGTCGCGAGGTTTATCAATCATTAAACTGGGTCGCATTGAGATGTTTTTTTGAAGAGAGCAAAGTTAAGAAAATCAATTGCTAAATAGTAACAATTATTCCTCACCGGATTAATAAGAATGCTAACCCCTTCCCTGTAAAGTGCAGCTATTATAACGCTTGAATAATCTAATTATTTAGTAGCAATTG
>DATFJD010000004.1:0-7783 GCA_035269475.1 Halalkalibaculum sp. | reverse complement strand
TCGTATGCGATATCCTCATCAATTTGCTTCCCGAAAGTAACCCATGATCCGAAGGAGAGCGCCGATACTTTTAATCCTGATCTTCCTAAAAATCGATATTCCATAATCCGTTATCCCAATCTTTTTATTTTAGAGTGTTATGTAAATCAACGATCAATGCTTCTTTTGCGTTCTGCATTTTATGTTGAAAGGAATCCGGAATGATTTTCCTGCAATGGAAATAAATCCGCATTACATTTGTTTACGTACTGTATTTGTAAAGCCGGAAAGGAACTCTTTAATCAATTTAGCTATTATGAAGGCATTAACAACAATCTTAGTAATGAGCACGCTGGCTTTAGGTGCATGCAGCTCTAAAGCCCAAAGCGGCGAAACCACGAATAAAGATGAAATTGAGGTATCCATGGAAAACGAGAACCTGGAAACAGCTACCTTCGGAGCGGGATGCTTCTGGTGCGTTGAAGCAGTATTTGAAGAATTGAAAGGAGTTAAATCGGTAAAAGCCGGCTACGCAGGCGGACATGTAGATGATCCCACCTACAAGCAGGTGACCACCGGAACGACCGGCCATGCCGAGGTAGCCCGCATTCTTTTTGATCCATCGGTTATAAGTTACGATCAGCTGCTGACCGTTTTCTGGCATACGCACAATCCAACGACCAAGAATCGGCAGGGTGCCGATGTCGGCCCGCAATACCGCTCCGTGATTTTCTATCACAATGAGGAGCAAAAGGAGATAGCCCAAAAATCTATGAAAGAGACCGACCGGTCCGATCTTTGGGAAGATCCCATCGTTACAGAAATTGAACCGGTCAGCAATTACTCAGAGGCTGAAAACTATCACCAGAACTATTATGCCAACAATCCTAATGCCGGGTATTGCCAGGTAGTCATAGCTCCCAAATTGAAAAAGTTCCGTGAGGAGTTCTCACATCTTCTTAAGGAAGGAGTGAAAAGCTGATTGCTTATCTACAAATAAGATTTTAAAAAGCCCGGACAGATCCGGGCTTTTTTAGTATCCGGGCGATGCATTCACGGACGCTACGGCACTCTCTGTATACCGACAATTCGGGGACCGCTTTTTTCCAGGGATACATAGACATTAACAGGTTTGTAATCGGTTTCAGGCCGTTCCGTAAACATCCTGAATTTCAATACATTTTCCCGGCCCGTTGTTGGCGCTAACTTTTCAACATTCCTGAATACCGCCCTGTTTTCATCCGTTGTCTTGCTTTCCTGCAGCAGTTTATCCGATTCATACACTTCATAGCGGTATCGGGTGGCGTTCGCACTGAAGATCCGGCCCTCGACCCCAAGGTCCGAAAAGTTTAATAACAGGTCACCATCAATTATTTCAGCGTGAAACTTATCCAGCGGATTTATCCTGCTGAACCAGTACTCCCCGATCTTGTCTCTGCGGTTTATCAGTATCTGCCTTAAATACGATTCGGCTTCCGAATTGGTGATTCTACCTGTCTTAACAATGGCCCTAATATCTTCATTACTAAAACTCATAACCTGCTTGGCACCCCAATAAGCATCACGCAGGGTCATATTTTCGAAAGCCGGCAGCGGATGTACCGTGACCCATTCTTCCGGCTCAAACACATCCGACCGGAAGTATCCTACCGATGGAAATGGTGTTACCGCCCTATTGGTCTCCCACATATTTACATTAGTTCCCAGGGAGAGCGTGTTTAAAGCCATATACCGCGGATCAATAAGATAAGCCTGACCATTAATCGGTGTATGGACTCCCGCCCCGTTTGCACCGAGCGTGCTTCCGAAATCCTGCAGGTAGTGCTTCACATAACCTTGATCGGTGTAAACGGCCATTGAATTGGCATCCCTGCGATCGGTATCATTGAGCCAGGAGCTTATCACCCGCATCCCTCTAAGCTCCCGCCGGTGTTCATGGGCAACACGGTCATTGGGGTCATCGCCTCTCGTGCCTTCAAAGCCCCAAGGGCCAAGAGGAGTACCTTCTACAAATTTTATCGCTATAGCTCTTACCTCTCCAAAGCGGTTTCGAGGCCGCTCTCGTATGGTATTCCTGACATCAGACAGCTCCATATCACGCCGGTTCCTGCCGTCTCTTATCTTAACGCCCTCCTTTATGGTAATTTTAGAGGGATCAAAATAGGCAATTGCCGCTTCCGGCACGTTATATCCAGAAGCGTAGAAAAACTTGGTGGAAATTACCTCAGATGAGGTTCGCAATTCGGGATAATCATAGCCGTCAAATTTTATCAGGTACCTGTCTCCTCTCTGATCTTCAATGAAAAACCAGGCATTCGGGCCGCCTATTTTTGCCTGGAAGATGGTCCAGGTCCCGGAAGTGTCGGGAACAGGCAGAGTATTCGGACCTTTGGCCAGCTCCTCCGGGGTCATAGGCTCATAAAAATGCCTGTAGTTGTACCAGCTTGACTCCGGCGGTTCATCGAGCACATTGATGTTGTCTGCTTCCCGGGGATTGGAAATTCCGAGGGCAATGCCCGCTGTTCTGCCCACATTATTCAGATTGAGCGGCTTTCCAAGCTGATGGAACAGGGTATAGTTCAGCTGTTCCCAGTAACGCGAACGCTCCACGGATTCGGGCTGTGGAATCCTGGATGTATCCGGGTCAAAGGCCCTTACCGGTCCCAGCGTATAATGCATGGTATTGGCGCACCCTGCCATAAGTATTACAAGAACCAAGCCCAGGAAAGCCGGAATATATTTTATTATATGCTTCAGGTTTTTCACTGTAAATCAAAAATTGGGTGAAATGGATAATATGGTACGGGAAGATTCCTTGCTGAAAGCAAATTCAACCCTGAACGAGAGATTCTCACTTCCGAGAAAGTGCAGCCCGAATCCGTAACCGGTATGAAAATCCCTCAGGTGCACGTCATTGAAATTTCTGAACACCTGTCCCTCATCCAGAAAGAGCACTACATCAACGAAGTCCCACATCGGGTAACGGTACTCAAGCGTAAACAACAGGGATTTGTCGTCACGATACCGGTCGCCCCTCAGGCCGCGAAGCCCCCTTGAGTCCCCGATACTCGGAAGCTCAAAAAATGGTATGGTTTTATCGGCCAGGGGCTCTACCCTTTCCAAGCGGCTTTTAATCGCCAGTCGCCTGGTATTGGGCAAAAAAGGCACTGCTATAAATTCCTGCCATTCAAAACGGTACTTGAAAAAAGCATAGCGGTTATCATCAATGGAGTGGTGATAGCCCCCGTTAAAAAGAAAGCGACGTCCCGTATAGGTTCGGGGCTCCTCCTCTGCCAGATCTATCCGCAAAGAGATGCCCGCAGAAAAGAGTTCGGTGCGGCCCTTCAGAGAGGGCGGAAAAGGATCCAGGCTGGAGTCGCGCCTGTCACTCTGCCGGATGATTGCATTCCGGTATGCCCCCCAGAATGCTACCGAATGAACCTCAAAAACCGGCAGGGAATAATCAATACGTGCGTTGATCTCTTCTACTGAGTAGCGTGTTTCCTCTTCCAGGGAAGCCTCATTTCCCAGGAAAAGCGATTCCATGGGATCATTATAATAGATGGAATTGAATTTGATCTCATCTTCCGTTTCAAAAAAACCGGGTATAAAATATTCAAAATCCATCTTGTTATAGTTGCTGGAACCGAAAAGGGCTTCAACCCGCCACTCGTGATTGCTTCCAAGGAAATCGCGATTAAATACCAGTCCACCGAAGGCCGTCCTCGTTTCTACACCGGTTTCTATAAGCGGATAGATACCGAACCGTCCCCTTTCCCCTTCAAGCTGGTCAGGGAATTTGCGTTCTGCCAGCTTGAAGCCTTCCCCGACCGGCCAGGCCAGCAAATCTACGGCATAGGAAGGCAGTGCCAGCAGGTGATAGCCAAAGCTTCTTTTGGTTTCATAAGGCTCAAAAACTGCAGAATCGGGCTGTGCGGCCGGGGATGAATCCTGAAGATCCTGGGCAAAAACCGTGTTCGAAATGAAAAGCCAGATTAAAACCGACGCCGTCAAAAATCGGATATCACCCGGCTTGTAAGCGATTAATGTCATGCTGTCAATAAAACCTATGCTGGAGTAACTGTCAAAACAGAATGTAGTGTAAAAGAAAGAAAATCAAATTATTACTAATATAAATCATTCAAACAAATGAGTGCTAATATGTTATATTAATTGCAAAAAAATTACGAGCTATGAAATCAGCTGTACTGACTGTGGTTTTTTTATTAGGGATTAGTGGCCTTACCACCTCCCAAGATAAGGCGGATACCACTATGAGCTTCGAAGAATACGAGCCTAAATCCACACTTGTTGTTCCCGGGCACATTGTTAAAAGTGCCAAATACCCCTTCATTGACGTGCATAATCACCAGTGGCGCATGGCCACTCAGGACGTCAGTGAAACGACAGCTGAAATGAACGAACTGAATATGGCAGTAATGGTCAACCTGAGCGGCCGTAGCGGGGAAACCCTGAAAGCGGCCGTAGACAATGTCAGTAAGAATGCTCCTCATCGCTTTATCCAGTTTGCTAATATAAGTTTTGATAATATTGATGATCCCGGCTGGACCGAAAAAACGGTCAGCCAGCTTGAACAGGACTATGAGAACGGGGCGCGGGGGCTAAAAATTTTCAAGAATCTCGGGCTTACGGCTAAAGACAGTGAAGGCAACCGAATTGCGGTGGATGACCCCCGCATAGATCCGGTCTGGGCCAAATGCGGTGAGCTGGGTATTCCCGTACTTATACATACCGGCGAGCCCGCGGTATTCTGGGCACCGATTGACAAGTACAACGAACGGTGGCTGGAAATGAAACAATTTCCAAACAGGCATCGTAACCCTGAGGAGTATCCCTCGTGGGAAAAAGTTATGAGTGAGCAGTGGAACGTCTTTCGAAAGCATCCCGAAACAACGTTCATCAATGCCCACCTCGGCTGGATGGGCAACAACCTGGGCAGGCTCGGAGAGCTGATGGAGGAATTCCCGAATATGGTTACTGAAATCGGGGCCGTATTGGCCGAACTGGGCAGGCAGCCGCGGTTTGCCAGACAGTTTTTTATCAAATACCAGGACCGCATCATGTTCGGCAAAGATTCCTGGCGCCCCGAAGAGTATTACGTTTACTTCAGGGTGCTGGAAACTTCCGATGAGTATTTTGACTACTACCGGAAGCGGCATGCCTTCTGGAAAATGTATGGATTGAATTTACCCGATGATGTGTTGCGAAAGGTGTACTACAAAAATGCGTTACGCATTATCCCGGATATAGACCGCTCATTATTCCCCGGGGAATAAGCTAAAGAGTTAGTTCCATTTATTTCTTCACTTTAAAACACTCATTCAATAAATAAAATATAAAGAGGTAGTTATGAAATCGTTTAAAAATTATTTGAATATTGGCTTAGCAGCCCTGCTGGCTGTTGCTTTTTTCTCTACATCTGCCATTGCCCAGGAACGTGGCAGCGAAGAAGCCAGGGTTAGTCCTAACGCTACGGTAAGCCAGACCATCGGTACAACTCAGGTCAGCATTACCTATGGTCGTCCCTCTGTTAATGACCGGACTATATTTGACGGGCTGGTGCCTTTCGATGAAGTCTGGAGAACCGGCGCCAACGAATCGACCGCAATTACCTTTTCCAGCGATGTAATGATTGAAGGTGAGAAGGTTGAAGCCGGAACTTATTCCCTGTATTCTATCCCGGGCGAGGACGAATGGACCATAATCATTAACTCGAAGTTATCCTGGGGTACCCAGTACGATCAAAGTGCCGACGTGCTTCGGGTAACTGTTGAACCGGAAAGTGGTGAGATGATTGAGCAGTTCATGATCTATTTCGAGGATGTCACCGAAAATTCAGCCGAATGCGTACTTCACTGGGATACCACAAAGGTACCTTTCACAATTGAAGTTTAGATCATATTCAATCCACAGAAGATCATATAAAGCACAGGGATGATGATGGGGCCCTACCCCATCATAGTCTGTTATTATTATTCACATTTTTATGGGGAGCCAACTTCGTTTTAGCTGAAATAGCGCTGAAAGAGATGGCTCCCATTTCTTTTAGCGTTTCCAGGTTTGCGATGGGAGGCATCGCTATGCTGCTGGTTCTGTATTACCAGTGTTATTATGATGCCAAAGCCAACAATACCTCTTTTAAATTTTTCCCTGCTATCGACAGGGATGACTGGGGCCGGCTGCTGCTGGTTTCGGTTTTGGGCGCCACCCTTGCCCCCTGGCTGGGTATTGAAGGGTTGGGCCTTACCCACGGTGCGCGTGCTTCCATATGGCTGGCTTTAGGCCCTGCCATCAGCACCGGATTCGGCTACCTGCTCACCACCGAAAAAATGGGTAAATACGGATATGTCGGGGTTGTTTTGGCCGGAATGGGTACCATTCTTTTGGCCTTTGACGGTATCCGTCCCGAACAAGGGTATTGGGTAGGCGATTTACTTCTATTTGCCGCCCTTGCCATGACCGTAGTCGAGCTTCACCTTATCAAGCCACTGGCACGCAAATACGGTTCGGTTTCCATGGTTGCAATGCGTACCGTTATCGGCGGTTCCCTTTACCTCATTATCGCTTCTCCCTCACTCATTGAAGAAAGCTGGTTCAATTTAGGTTTCTGGACCTGGGTTGCTATCCTGGCCGGAGGGGCCATCGGCGTCGGCGTCGGCCAGTGGGTTAAGGTACGAGCCCTACGCTCCCTGGGTCCGACACAGGTTGTAATTTATGGCAACCTGGTGCCCATAGCTGCTATCATTATTGCCTGGCTTGCAATCGGAACCAATCCTTCCATCTACGAACTGCTTGCAGGCGCACTGATCATTATCGGTGCGATATTTATCCAGGTAATAGATGAAGGAAAAAAGAAAGTCGCGGCAAGAATGCAGACTTCAGAGGAAGATGAAATTACCGTGATGGCCAGTTCTAAACAGGATTAAACAAACACCTGTGCCATTTCCGCTTTACATTCTGCGCTTCCATTGTCAATTTAGCGCCTTATTAATTACTATTGTCTGATAGCCTTTTTAAAATTCAAACCACGGGGGTAATGTCGCTATTATGAATACTCACTTTCGTATTTTATCAATCGCTCTATTTTCTTTTCTAATTACCTCGCTTGTCCATGCCCAGGATACCCGGCTGGTCAGGCAGCCCGATATCAGTGATTCCCAAATTGTCTTTACCTATGCCAACGATATCTGGATCACCTCTCTTGACGGAGGAGAGGCCAACCGGCTGACTTCGTTTCAGGGATCGGAAGCTAATCCGAATTTTTCTCCGGACGGAAACATGGTAGCTTTTACCGGAGAGTACGACGGTAATACGGACGTTTATGTTGTGCCTGTTGAAGGCGGAGAGCCCAAACGCCTGACCTGGCATCCCGGTGACGATGACGTGCGGGGCTGGACCCCGGATGGGGAGGAAGTGATATTTGCATCAGGCAGGACAAGTGCCCCTGTTCCCTACAATAAATTCTGGTCCGTAAGTCTTGAAGGAACCTTTCCGGAGGCCTTGCCTGTTCCGAGGGTCCACAAGGGACAGTTTTCCCCCAATGGCAAAAGATTTGCCTATCAGCAGATTGATTTAAGCGACGATGAGTGGCGCAATTACCGAGGCGGCCAGGCCCGGCCAATCTGGGTCATGAATATGAGCGATCACTCAATCACCAAACTCCCCTGGGACGGCAGCAATGACCAGGATCCGGTCTGGATTGGTGGAACCATCTATTTTCTTTCCGACCGCGACCATACCATGAATATCTTTGCCTATAACACCTCTACTCAAGAATTGAGTC
>DATFJD010000003.1:0-2545 GCA_035269475.1 Halalkalibaculum sp. | reverse complement strand
ACGAGCCAATAGCCGTCCAGAATGAACTCGCAGACATTTCTGAACTTGCTACTTACAACGCTCATGAAGACGCTGATGTAAAACTGATCTACAGGGAAAGTGACGGCTCAGAAAAAGTGGTTGCAACCACGCAGACAAACGAGAACGGGGAATTTACCCTGTCTGTGGCTCCCTCAGAACTTGCCGGACTAATGCAAACCAATGAATCGTCGGAGGGGGGGAGTCTTCAGGCGCTTGATAACTTCAACAATTTTAATGATGCCACAAATATTCAGCAGCAGAGAGAGCGATTCGAGAATCTGGATATCGCTTTAACAAACCTGTATGTGGTTGTGGAAGACCCCTATTTTGCCTATAACTCCGAAACGTCTGTGACGGTTAGTACATCATCGGCCAAGAATTATAATGTGGGTACAATTCGGGGGACCACTCTTACTTACAGATTCAGCCCGGAAGTTACCGACGCAGAAAACGGACGTGAGCTCAGCAATGCGCAGGTAGAAGTCTTTCGAATGTCGAACCGTTACGACCTGGACCCTGTTTTAAAAAGGGAAGGATTTCCACTGGCCGAAGAAGAGAGAGGGTCGGAACAGATCATCAATAATTTAACACTTACCAAAGTTGCCGAAGGCAGAGCCGGCTCGCAGATTACAAGACTTTTCCCACGAAAGAAAGGGGCGACGGATGTCTACCACGTAAAGATATCAGCCGAGGGGTATAATCCATATTTTACGGCTTTTGCGGCAAGTCCTCAGCTGGCAGAGGGGGATGTGGCGATTGTAAACCGCGGGTATGAATTGCAGAAAGCTCCCCCCATTGTTGAAGGGCGTGTGGTGCGGCGCGACACACAGTCGCCCATGGCAAACGTACCGGTTGTGCTGTCACCTCCCGGCGGAGATGAATCGGGCACCTATGTAACAACTACGGACGACGATGGACGGTTTACGATATCAGGAATTGCACCAAATGAGAGTGAGTATACGCTGATAGTGGACGGGCCTAAAGTTGCGACCTACGAGCAGGGAGTTCTGCTCAATGAAAACGGGATTGTCAGAACCATAGATCCGCTTTTGGTTGATCCCACGCTGGTAACGGTGGCGGGCAGGATTCTAAACGATAAAGATACTGCTGTAAGCAATGCAACGATACGATGGGCAGCCGGCGGTGATCCCGTGCAGTCCGACCGGCAGGGGCGTTTTGTACTTGCCAATACAATAGGGACACATACGCTTCAGATAAGCAAAATAGGACACAGAGACCGGGAAGTAACGGTAACCATTGAAGATCCTGATGCAATTGATTATTCGTCCATTATTGATGAAGCCACAGGAAACTGGAGAGATAATTCACCAAAATCGATTGGGCAGGGTACCGGCAAATGGGCTTCTAACCTAAATAATATTGAGTCTTTTCAGATTGGTGAGACCGAGAAAAATGATGCTGAAGGCAGTGGTTTTGATGCCGGGAGTATTGGTTACACCGGAAATCTGAATCAGTCGTTTGATTTTTCTGACAGCGAAATACAGGATATTGTAAACGAAAACAACCTGAACATGTCAACCGGCGAGTTCAGTAATCTTACCTCTTATTTTGTCGATCTGATTGGTGAAGATGGAACCCCATCAGAAGAGGTTATGGATCTGGGCACCATCGTGATCAATCGGTCGGTTGGGAAACTTCGCCTGACGGTAACAGAAGCAAATACGTCAAACGCTGTTGAAAATGCCGAGGTTATCGTTGGAAATGATGAAACTACCGGCAGTACAGACAGCAGCGGTGAGGTTTACTTTGATGAAGCACCCGGGGGAAATGTACCCGTTAGAATTACCGGGCCGGCGACAGGTAACTATGTGCCCTTTAATACAGAGATTTCTATCTCAGACAATGGTGAGGTTACTGAGGCAAGCGTTCAGCTTGAAACCGGAGCTCGGGCAACCGGGATCGTTACGGCTGCGGGAAGCAGCGTTGAAGGCGCAACGGTTCGGCTCGAGGGCAGAGAAGATATTTCAGTGAAAACAGCTGATGACGGCAGTTATACGTTGGCGGGTATTCCCGTGGGTGAATGGACACTGAAAGTATCAGCATCCGGGTATGTGGGTGATTCAGAAACAGCAACGTTTGGTGAGGATGAAAACAAAACCATCGATTTTAATTTGCAGGATTCGGGTTTCGATATTGCCACCCTGCTTGGCTTTGATATTGAGGTGGATGAGCTTTCGGTTGATTCAGATACTACGATTTCCGGTGCGTTTGTATCCATTTCATCGAATGATTTAATTACGGTAGATGAGGATCTGCGCCTGCCATTCTCAAACATCAACGTATATGAAGATAACGGGGAATTAAAGCCCGTGGGTGGTGAGGTTCAAACCGATGCGAGTTCACTTTCCGCACGTCTTTTTGATTTCCTTCATGTAAACGTGAACAGCAGCAGTGGCCTGATTGTAAGGCAGCGCACGATTCCGTCATCCAGTGGTTTTGTAGCCGGTAAGGTTGAAGTGGATTATGAATCAACATTTACGTCGGCTACGGGATGGACGTGGCC
>DATFJD010000002.1:0-5797 GCA_035269475.1 Halalkalibaculum sp. | reverse complement strand
ACCCGGCATCATTGTTGCCGTAGCCGGCCTGCTGGTCATCCTTATAGATTCCTATAAAGATGACCATGAAGGTATTTTCGGACTGACCATTTTTGCGTTAATAGCCGCACTTGCGGTTTCTATTTTCGATATGTTCGGTCCTGCCGGGGAAGCATTTTCGGGCATGATTACTTATGGCGGTACGGCTGCCTTCGGCAGTATGGTGGTCTTGTTCGGATCCCTTTTCTGCATGCTTATTTCCAGGGAATACCTGGAGGCTATCGATCATAATTTCGGAGAAGTCTATGCCATGGTGCTTTTTGCAACCACCGGCATGCTCGGGCTTGCTGCAGCCAACAATCTTATTATGATATTCCTCGGGCTTGAGACGATGTCTATCTGTCTCTACGTGCTTGCCGGGATAGTCAAGGAGAAAAAGATCGGTGCGGAAGCTGCTTTGAAATATTTTCTGCTAGGTGCTTTTTCTACCGGGTTCCTGCTTTACGGCATGGCGCTTCTTTACGGAGCAACCGGATCGCTGAATATTTATGAAATTGCAGCAGGGGCAACTACCGACCTGTTATTTATTGCGGGCGCCGGGCTTCTGCTAGTTGGATTCTTCTTTAAGATATCCGCGGTTCCATTTCATATGTGGACTCCGGACGTTTATCAGGGAACGCCGACCACGCTTACGGCTTATATGGCAACTGCCTCAAAATCGGCTACTTTTGTTGCACTGATTCTTATTCTCTCGCGCATGCTGCCCGCGGATGTGGGGGAGTGGAGTGAGGTGATCGCTATTATCTCGATCATCACTATGATCTTAGGGAATATCATTGCCCTGGTTCAGGACAATATAAAGCGTATGCTGGCATACTCTAGTATAGCACACGCTGGCTACCTGCTGGTAGGCCTCGCTGCGGGTACTCCAGAAGGCTACAGTGCGGTACTCTATTATCTTTTTGCCTACACCATTATGAACGTCGGCGCCTTCGGGGTTGTAGCCTACTACGAACGCCAGCAGGGACTGGATTTTACGGATATCAACAACTACGCCGGTTTGGGTTTTAAGAGTCCGATGATGGGAGTGATGCTCTCCATCTTCCTGTTTTCACTTGCAGGCATACCGCCGATGATTGGCTTTGTCGGTAAATACCTTGTATTTGCAGCAGCCATCAATGCAGGCATGATTAGCCTGGCTGTGATCGGTGTTCTGGCGAGTGCGGCCAGTATTTATTACTACCTGCGTCCCATGGTGTACCTCTACATGCGGGAGCCTCACAAAGACTTGCCGCTGGTTCATGCCGGGTGGCTGTTCAAGGGGAGCCTGCTGGTACTCACCATCCTTACCATTTACTTCGGTGTGGCTCCGGGCGACCTTTCTGAACTGCTGAGTTCTTATTACGCCGGCGACTGGGTGGCTAATAGCTTATCGCCATAAAGCTGCTGTACCACAAAGGTAAACAAAGTACGTTGTGCACCTTCGCGCTTATTCGTGCCACTATATGAAATAACCTTTGTTTACCAATTGTATTTTCAATTTAAAACCGCTATTTTTGCAAGCCTGTCAACTGAGCACTATAGCCCGGTAAGGCAGAGACCTGCTGGTTCGAAAACATCGGATCGGCTGTTTTCAACCGAAAACACCCAAAGGAAAAAACTTATCACATGAGTAAAAGTTATTACGAGCTAACCTATATTATAAATCCCGTACTGGAAGACGACCAGTATGAAGAGATTGTCGGAAAATTCACCAATATCATCAAAGATAACGATGGAGAAATCGACGAAGTTGATGAATGGGGTATCCGGAAATTTGAATATGAAATGGACGGAAAGACAAACGGGTATTATGTAAATGCCTACTTTCATGCACCCGGTGATTTAATTGAAAAGCTGGAGCGAGCCATGCGCATTGATGATAACATCATGCGGTATCTCACACTGAAGTACGACGCCAAAATGCTGCGTCATCGAGAGCTTCAGAAGAAAAATGCCGTTCCCAATATCTTTGCCTTCGAAGATGAAGATGAACAGAACGACGAAGACGAAGATTAGCAAAAGCCCTAAAATTAAAGATTTAAATTATGATTAAGAATCCATCACATCCGAAGAAAGGACATATCAAAACCCGCGAATGCAAATTTAGCAAGGCGGGTACTGAATACATCGATTATAAAGACACAGAAGTACTGCAGCGATTTATGAACGACCAGGGACGAATTCTTCCCCGTCGCGTAACCGGAACCAGTGCAAAGTACCAGAGACAGCTTTCCCGCGCTATCAAGCGTGCGCGTTTTCTCGGTATGATTCCATATGTAGCTGATAACCTTCGATAAAAGAATATTTCTACCATGCCAAAACAAATGAAATTAATCCTTAAAGAAGACGTTAAAAAACTCGGCGATTCCGGTGATATCGTTGATGTCAAGCCCGGGTACGGCCGAAACTATTTAATTCCGCAGGGTAAAGCCATTATGGCTACCCAGGGTGCGCTAAAGCAACTGGATGCTATTAAAGAAAGCGCCGAACGCAGAGCCGAACTCACTGTGGAAGCAGCCAAAGAAATGGCAGAACGTCTTGAAACGACTTCGGTAACAATTCCTGTTTCAGTAGGGGAGGATGAGCGAATCCACGGAACCGTAACGAACCAGGATGTAGCTGATGCTCTTGCAGAACGTGACATTGATATAGATCGTCGTAAGATTGAGCTCGATCAGGACATCAAAACGCTAGGCGAATACACGGCTACCGTAAATCTTATCGGAGAAATTAAGCAACAGATTAAGGTTTGGGTAGTTAAAGAGTAGTACACGCCGAACGTGTGAGCACGTAACACCTAAACTTTTGTCGATGAAATTTACTTCTAAAATATTAATGGGGATCATCGTGATGATGTTATCCCCATTTTTTGTACAGGCTCAGCTTCTCGACCCGGTTACTTATGAGGTTACACAAGCCCCCGAAACCGTAAAAGCCGGTGAGGCTTTTGAGATTACTGTAAAAGCAACGATAGAGGGTGAATGGCATCTCTATTCCATTGCCAACGATCCCGATGCCGGGCCCTATCCAACCCAGTTCTCTTCCAAAAATCCGAAACTGCAGATTGCCGGAGATGTCAGCGAATCGGAAGCTGTCATCGAATACGATCCTAATTTTGATACTGACCTGGGCTGGCACACCTCAAATGCCACGTTTACCATACCACTCGCTTTTCAGACCGATGCTTCAGGCAGTTCTATGATTGATGTGGAGGTTTTATACCAGGTCTGCGATGACAAGTCCTGTTTGCCGCCCAAGAGAAAATCCATTACCCAAGGCATCACCATATCCGGCGTGGCGGATCAGCCCTATGAAGGCTTAACTCAAGACGGCTCAAGCGGCACCGGAGCTTCCGACGACGGGGGAACACCGGATGAAACCGGCGGAGCGCAGGTCGATGAATCTTCAGCCGGTGCAGCAACCGGCAGCGGTTTCGGAGGAACAGGCATATTTTCATTTTTATGGCTGGCACTTACAGCCGGTTTTGCAGCACTGCTGACACCCTGTGTGTTTCCCATGATTCCCCTGACGGTTTCTTTCTTCTCAAAACAGAAAGAGGGAGATAAGGGCAAAGCTATCGGTCAAGCCATAGGTTTCGGTATTGCTATTGTATTAACTTTTACCATTCTCGGTGCCTTGCTAGCCCTGCTGATAGGGGCGTCCGGCGCGAACCAGTTTGCCGCAAATCCGTGGGTTAACCTGATGATAGCCCTTGTACTGGTTGTGTTTGCTGTCAGTTTGCTCGGGGCTTTCGAGCTGCGGCTACCCTACCAGGTTACCAACTGGCTGAACCGAAAAAGCAATGAAAGTTCGGGTATTACCGGGGTACTGTTTATGGCCCTGACTATAAGTGCGGTCTCTTTTTCATGCACGGCACCTTTTGTAGGCGGGGTGTTGGCAGCTACCACAGGGGGTGAATGGTTCTACCCTATAATCGGAATGATGGGCTTCTCTGCCGCATTTGCAAGCCCGTTTGTACTGTTTGCCCTGTTTCCCCGCTGGCTTGAATCCTTGCCGCAGAGCGGGTCATGGATGAATATTGTAAAAGTTCTGCTCGGTTTTATAGAACTGGCTGCTGCTTTTAAATTTCTTTCTAATGCCGATCTTGTATGGGAGTGGGGGCTTATTTCGAGGCCGCTAACCATTGCAGCGTGGATTGCCATCTTTTTGATGGCCGGCTTATACGTACTCGGCATGTACACTATCAAGCACGAAAGCAAGCCTGAACAGATCGGTACGGGCAGGCTCATGTTAGCCATTCCTTTATTTTTATTCAGTTTTTACCTGATTCCGGGTCTACTTGGGGCATCGCTGGGTATCTGGGATTCCTGGCTGCCGCCTAAACAGGCAACGGACGTTAGTGTAGTTTACTCTATCTCTCAAAGAGGAGGGGGAGGCTCCGATTCCGGAGACCAGTGGGAAAATTGGTCGGAAAACTACGAGGAATCTGTTGAAGTGGCCAAAACCTCCGGCAAGCCGGTGTTTATTGACTTTACGGGTTATACCTGTACCAATTGCCGTGCCATGGAATCGAACGTATTCCCGCTGGAGCCGATTCAGAAGAATTTTGAAAAAATGGAAAAGGTCCGCCTCTATACCGATGACGGAACAGACGGCCCTGCAAATCAAAAATTTCAGTTCCAGCTCACCGGTACGGTGGCCTTGCCCACCTATGTTATTGTGAATCCGCACACCGGAAATGTCATCAATCAGCTGGTAGGATATTCCGATAAAGATGAATTCCAGAGCTTTTTGGAAATAGGATTGAACAGGTACAGGAATTTAGAGAAAAGCGACACTAAGGTGGGATTGAATTAGGTAAATTCCTCAAGTGTTATTTTATTTAAGTGTTAAACCTTTTAAACAGCCTGTTATTTACAAAATAACTGCTTTTGTTATTTTGACATTTAAGTCAAAATGATCTATAATTTTGCAACTTTGTGAGCCCAAGAAAATTTAAATCAAATAATAAAATAGGAGTAATCGTATGACATCGTCAATAGCTCTCTTCCTTCTTCAAGCTGGAGCTGATCAAGGCTTTTTTAATGTAATCGTTGAAAAGTTTAATGAAGGTGGCGGCTGGATGTGGCCGGTACTAATCGCGCTCATTCTAGGCTTGGCCATTTTTCTCGAACGAATAATCACTCTCAACCTTGCTGACATAGACACACGTAAGTTCGTTGTCAATGTCCAGGAAGCTCTTCAAGAAGGCGGCGTGCCTGCTGCACAGGAATTGTGCTCTGAAACACGTGGCCCGGTTGCTTCTGTATTTCAAGCCGGCCTCATGCGGATGGACGAAGGTATTGAAGCTGCTGAAAAAGCAATTTCAGCCTATGGTTCCATTGAAATGAGTTTCCTTGAACGCGGGCTTGTCTGGCTTTCTCTCTTTATCGCCATTGCGCCGCTACTTGGCTTCCTTGGTACGGTAGTAGGTATGATTGAGGCTTTCGATGCCATCCAGGCTGCAGGTGATATTTCACCTACACTGGTTGCCGGTGGTATTAAAGTTGCACTGTTAACCACTGCTTCAGGTCTGCTGGCAGGTATTATCCTTCAGGTAGGCTACAACTACTGTGTTTCCAAGATTGACAGACTCATAGCTGAAATGGAAGAATCTTCCATTACGCTTATTGATTCTATCGTTGAGATGAAGCAAGGCGGAAGCCCTACAGCTTCAAATCCCAATGCCGAATAATTTTAACATTCCAATTAATTTAAAGGTGATAATATGTATAGTATAATTGGACTTGGAATTGCAGCGGGACTGATAGGGCTG
>DATFJD010000001.1:0-2883 GCA_035269475.1 Halalkalibaculum sp. | reverse complement strand
TACTGGGAGCATTTTACCGATGAGGGATTCAAAAGGATGGTTAACGGGGGCTATAATTTTGCCAATCATCATTTCAATTACTTCCCGACCTACACCGGTCCCGGGCATGCTGCGATTTATACCGGTGCGACACCCTCGGTAAATGGAATTATAGGGCATTCCTGGTTTGACCGTGATATCAATAGAAATTTATATGTCGTAGAGGATACAACGGTATCGTCTGTTGGAGGTACAGGTGAGGTTGGACAGATGTCACCTAAAAACTTGTTGAGTTCCACTTTTAGCGACGAGTTGAAGAAAGTCAGCAGTGCATCACAGGTTATCGGCCTCTCATTGAAAGATCGCGGTGCCGTTCTTCCGGCGGGTCATATGGGAGATCTGGCGCTCTGGTATGATGATAGCCGGGGTAACTTTATAAGCAGTACCTGGTACCGGCAAGAGCTGCCGGAATGGGTAACCCAATTTAACGATAAAGGAGATGCCCGGAAATACAGCAATCAAACCTGGAATCTCCTGTTGCCCATAAACCGATATGTCAACAGCAATCCGGATGATTCCCCCTATGAGGGAACCTACCAGTGGGAAGAGAAACCGGTTTTTCCACATGAAATGGGAAAGGCGCAGGGTGAGTCGTACTGGACCGTCAAGAATTCACCATTTGGAAATACCCTGCTAAAAGATCTGGCAAAAAGCGCAATTGATAATGAGAAGCTGGGTCAGGATGATACAACGGATATTTTAACCGTCAGTTTCTCCTCCACCGATTATATCGGCCACCAGTATGGTCCGCACTCTGTTGAGATTGAAGATACCTATATAAGGCTGGATCGTGATCTTGCCGACCTGTTTTCAACACTCGATGAGAAGGTAGGCAAAGGAAATTATATGATCTTTCTTACCTCAGATCACGGTGTGGTAGATGTTCCGGCCCAACTGGAGGAGACGGGGCAGCCGGGCGGCTATTTTGATTCGAACCGTGCGACTCAGGCGCTTTTAAACTATTTATATGATAAATATGGCAGGGAAAACTGGATTCGGGCCTTGGCGAACCAGCAGGTGTACCTGGACCGTGAATTAGTTGAAGAGAAGCAGATAGATTTGGAAGATATGCAAGAAGATATTGCGAACTTTCTGCTTCAATTTGAAGGAGTCTTATCCACGAATACGGCTGCGAATTTCAAGACTGAAGAGTATAGGGAGGGCCTGCAAGGCATGTATCAGCGTGGATTTCAGTCTCAGCGCTCCGGGGATGTCTATATTCAGCTGAAACCGGGGTGGCTTATACGGCCATCCAGGACGGGTACCTCTCATGGATCGCCGTATAACTACGATACCCACGTTCCCATGCTGATGTACGGATGGGGCATTCCACAGGGTGTCACCTTTAAAAAGACGGTCGTTACCCAGCTGGCACCTGCACTTTCAGGACTTTTACAGATTCCCCTGCCAAGTGGTTCTGATGCAAATCCGCTGATTTTCGAGTAGCAGAAAAGGAATTGTAATTTGTCTGTAGCGTTTACTTCGCTGATTTTGATTTCGGTTTCCCTCCTGCTTTTTGCAGAATTTAGGGTCTTTGCTTCTATGGAAAGCGGTGATCAATATATCCACCCTATAATTTTCGGTCTCGAACTTCCCGGCCTTAATTTCCCCTCCCAAAAAGGGACTTATAAGTAGACTTTGTTTTATTCAGTTTTTGATAAAAAGTAAGGGACTCCAATTCATCAGAATCCAAGGGTGGATTGTAAGGACATCAATTCTGAAACACCACCCTGGCTGCCCACAATCCCAGCCAGACCCCTGTCAAGCCCAATAAGATGCTGGCGAAGAGGTAGAGCATGCCGATGCCAGCTTCACCCCGCTGGTATAGTTCAAAGATTTCAAGGGAGTAGGTTGAGAAGGTGGTAAAGCCGCCGCAGAAACCGGTTGCGAGCAGCAGCCGGGTTTGGGTGCTGACAGATGATTGAAATGACAAACCCATCACAATTCCGATAAGAAAACACCCGAGAATATTTACGCTAAAGGTACCCCATGGAAAGGACATCGGCCATTTGGCTGCTATCAGCTTGCTTAACAGATACCGGCTTACGGTGCCGGCAAAGCCGCCTGTACCGATTAGAAGAATGGTCTTAAACATAAAAACACCTACTCAAGTTAATATTAATGGTAACTACTGAGCAGGAGTCATCAGTTTCGGTAATAGCAGAAACGGTTAAAGGCGAACCCCATCGCCGAACGGAAAGTAATAAATTAAGAGGCATCAAGCTAGTTTGAAGCGGCTTGCCGCCTAATGCCGGCTGATATCATTTTTGAACCGGACCTTGAAAATTGAAGGGTCAGCTTTATTGAATCGCCGGCTGTAAGCTCCCTTTTTATTCCCATTAGCATGACGTGGAAACCGCCGGGCTTCAGTGCCAGGCTATCGCCGGAAGGAATGGCCATGATACCTGCCGGCCTCATTCCCGACAGGCCTTCGTCCGTGACATAAGATTCATGTACTTCGGCATTTGCGGCATCTTCCGATGCTATACCGATAAGGGTATCAGCTTGGGTAGTGCCATTATAAACGGTAAAATAGGCGGCACTATTTACGCCTTGGCCAGCAGGCCGGGCCCAAATTTTTGATATTTCAAGGTTACCGGAGAGGGATTTTTGACGGGCCTGCTCCTTTTGCGTCGATGAACAGCCGCTCAGCAGAACTGCAAAAAATAATATTCCCGGAATAATTCGATTCATCATCGCAGTTTATTAATGTCTTCTATTACAATCTGTTCCGACGCAACGCTGCCCGGATATTCAAACCGTACCCTTCCTTTGCGATCCATGATCAGTATCCGGTTGGTATGGTTCATCAGGTAGGATGTGTCGCCTTCTTCGTTGGTTTTT